>DZAT01000047.1 GCA_022736205.1 Thiomicrospira cyclica | reverse complement strand
TGGACGCTGTTTTACCCTATAAACTGGTCATTTTTGCACGCTGATTAACATGGCACTACTCAAACCAAACACACTATCCCCATCTCTTGGTAGCCTTGCTATTATCTCCCTCGCTCGCTTACTCAGCGGAACTTCACGCGAAGTACCGTTCTTTGTCATCGGCAAGAACACGTGCTTATCAAACACATTCCCCCACGTAAGCCCAACAATTTCACCCGCCCTCATCGCTGTTTCAAGCGCAAAAAGAAACACAGCCCCTACTCGCTTTGTCTGAGTGTCTATGGCATCAATCTCGTTATACCCTAGCGCAAATAAAATACGTTCTATCTCATCGTCTGAATATACCTTACTCCTAGGTTGTGCTGGGCGCGGCTTCTTGACGTTCTTAAACGGATTGCTTCCTAACCACTTCCACTCGCGGCTCGCAGTGCTACATACAGACGACAACAACTCAAACTCACGACTGACGCTGGATGACGACACTTCGGTTAATCTAGCATCGCGCCACTGGTACACATGCACCTCAGAGAAATCTTTTAACTTAATGCCGCCTATCGGTTGCCGTGCTATTTTTCTAAGCCGTAATGCTTCCCAGCGATGCCCACGATGGGTAGGCGATACCTCACGCTCATATTTATCTAACAGATCAGCGAAAGTCTTATCGGGGATCTGCTCAGCCCCCTCCTTAGCTAATGCAACCTCGGTTTGTGCTGCCCATAGGGTAGCTTCCGCTTTTGTTGCGAATGTTTTACTTTTACGTTGTCCGTTCTTGGTGACCTCGGCGTACCACTTGTCTCCGCGTTTTCTTAATGATGCCACTTTGACGTAACTCCTGACGTTGTTTTGACGTAATGATACCAATGGAATTAGATGGAATACAATGGGGATTTGATGATGTTCAATGATATGAAGTGCATCTAAGGCACTGTATATGATGGGATTATATGGGATTTAATAGGGATAAGATGGGGTAATATTTTTTATTGGCGGTGCGGCACTGCAGACACGAACATCAATGCAGTTAATGATACTTGAGATTCGCCCATCGCTGCAACTTAACGACAAGAAAATATCAGCAAAAAAAACCCAGCAAATGCTGGGTCATAAGAGGATACTCATGAAGAAAATACCACAAACAAATGATAGCATAAATGAAATTTGGTGCAAGATAAATTTTAACTATTTAAGCTTTTCATGATATATATATTTTATATCTAATTATTAGATTTCATTATGAGAAAAACCAAAGCGCTCAACACACTGTTTTGCGCCCGCTTCATTTGTCAGAACCGCACGAGATTGACCATCTGCAACCAAATAGGTTTGCGCAACACGACGCAAGTCATCTAATGTTGCTGACAGAACCCCTTTACGCCAATTCATGCGTGCCGCATGTGTTTTACCAACCAAATCTAAATGAAACAGCTTTTTAACTTCGCCAGCTGGCGAACCTGGTTTATCCATCGCACCAATAACCCCTAAAATCGCCTCTTCGACCAATTCTGGTTTGGCAGCATCAGACAATAGCCAGTTTAATGCGCCATCAAACACCTCAAAAGTCTCTAGTAAGCGTGGATCACGATAGGAGAAGAAGCGGAAGCTTGCGCTGTCGGCATCATAGCTTGCGCCACCACCATATGCACCCCCTTTTTCACGAATTTGCGGATGTAAATAACCGTTACGCAACACACCAGAGAGCACTGATAATAATGGGCTGTCTGAATGCGTCCACGGAACAGCAGCATGCGCCTGCGCACAAAAGTTAACCTGCGTACTGGTTACCCACGCCTGCCCTGCCTGATAAGCGGGGACATCAACAACCAGCGGATGGCTGCCCTGCGTTTTTTCACCCAATGTCGACCAAGTGTCATTTAAATGATCCATGAGGCTTAATAGCTCATCATACTCGCCAACCAATAATGCCTGACGTGGTGCTGAAGCTAACGCCTTGGCAAGCTGACTCAAATCGGCGGATAATGCCATTAATGTCGCATCATCGTTTAAACTGTCATCAAGTGCCTTTAAACGCTTCACGCCAAGCAATCCACTATTGCGATGCGCCCATGCAGCGGCAACACCACGATGCGCCGTCGCAGCCAACATGGCTAAACCATGTCCATTACCTGTTAGTGACTGTTCTGCACTGGCACGCCACATTCCAACCAATTCGCGTAATCGATCTACTTCGTCAAATCGGGCATTGAACAAGGTATCTTGCAACAATTCAGACAAAGCCAATCCATTGGCATTGAGTGCCTTACCCGACAAAACCACTTTTGCCCGACTCTTCATCGGATCTTTCATATCAGCCGAAACAGATAAACTTGTTCCTAAGCCTCCAGTTAGGCTCGCTTGACGCATTTGTGTTAACAGATAGTCGTCCTCACCCACGCCAACTTCTGACCAACATCCCATCAGTAAAGGTAATAAATCTCGTTGATGCGTTGTTAGCTCAGGCAAATCACAAATAACTTGTTGGTACACCAAGCCATTCGTTGGTGCATTGGCAATCGTTGTCGATAAATGATGTAAATAAGTTGAATGCCCTTTAAAGCGTGGTAAATCAGAAGGAATATCTTCTAATCCCACCTTCGGTAAGACATTGGGATCATCCTCTTGTGCTTGACGTTCATCCAGCGCAACCGCTAAATCAAGAATTTCCTGTTTTTGCGCTTCCGACAAGGTACCTTGAATGACTTCCAAACGTGCTTTTTCCGCTGCATTCATCGCTTCACTGAGTGTTTGATCTGGCGACAACACCAAACGGACACGATGGGTATTCGACAATAACCAATTCTGAATAAGATTTGGAATAAAACGTGGATTGGCAATTTCTACACGTAACTCGGTTAAGGCTTCATCAATGTCTAGTAACGCCATCGCATCACCACCATGAATGGCTGCTGGCAAGGCACGTAAGAATAATTGCAATCCAAATGGATAACCGTCACCACCAATTTCACGTTGTCCCAACTCTAATTGGTGCAACATGGCAGCAAGGTGCTCATGTGACACACCTTCGTGCACTAAGCGACTCAGTTCATCCAAAATCAAGGCTTCGATATCGTCAGCGTTATCAGCGTCAGTACCCATGAGTCCTGCGGCAAAAATCATTTCACGGTAATCGTCTTGCAAACCACACAAGGGTGATGGCGCGGTTCCCAACTCTGTCGTTTCTAATAAATAACGTAACGGCGAAGCACTGTTATCAAGCAACACCATGCTCAATAAATGACCCCGCAATACATCACGAACATCTTTATTTTTACCCAGCAACCAGCCCAATACCACATGCGTTTTCTTGCTGACATCCGCTTCGTCTAAAGCATAATTTGCTGCTACCTGAATGGGTGCACTTAAGCGTTGCTCGTCAGTCACCATCACGGGTTCAAGTTTGTCTGTAAAGCGAGACAAGGCTTGCGCTTGCCAACGTGCATGATGTTCTGCAGCGGGAATATCACCATAACTAAAAAACACCGCATTCGATGGGTGATAATGACGTTTATGAAAAGCGACCAATTCTTGGTGTGTTAAATCTGGAATATCAACAGGTTCTCCGCCACTATTATAATGATAGGTCGATGTTGGGAATAAAGCTTCGCTAAACTTTTGCCAAAGCACAGATGTCGATGAACTCATCGCACCTTTCATTTCATTAAAGACGACGCCTTTATAAACGAGATCACTATTAGCATTACCTGCTTCGCTGAAGTCGAAACGATGTCCTTCTTGAGCAAAGTCTAATGGGTGCAAATTCGGAAAAAAGACCGCATCAAGATAGATATCGAGTAAATTATAAAAGTCTTTTTTATTCTGGCTAGCAAACGGATAAGCAGTCCAGTCACTGCTGGTAAACGCATTCATGAAGGTGTTAAGCGAACGACGAATCATCATAAAGAAGGGGTCGCGAACAGGATATTTTTCACTGCCGCACAACACTGTATGCTCTAAAATGTGAGCGACACCTGTACTGTCCATCGGCACGGTTCTAAAAGCAACCATAAAGGCATTATGTGCGTCATCAGCTGCTAGGTGAAAATGGATCGCACCAGTCACTTCATGACGGTATTCTTCTACATTAATACCTAAGGCTGTTAGGGTATGGCTACGAACTAATGAAAATGCACTCATTCAAAATCCTTTGCTCTATTTAGTTGTGTTTTAACTTCTTATCTTAGCATAAAGGTAACCTATTTCTGAGTGCTTTATGTCATTACACTTTTTGCTTGATGAATAAAGTGGCTTCTCTTCAACACACCTGACGACAATCTTTCGTTAGCAATTGTCCACGAATCACCTTGAATGCTGTCCCGTGCAATATGTCATCAGAAAACAAGAGTCCTTCTAACGCAATTAGTTCTGTTTCAATCGGCAACCCCTGTGCCTGATGTGCTAGTGGAATATCTGGCGTCAATTTCCAATGCAAAGCCAGCACACCCAATAGCTGCTGAGCATCAGCAGCGCGTACGATGTTTTGCCTGTAACGATGATGACGCACACGACAAACCATCAAACGCAACAGAACAATCACCCCTAACAATAGCAGCAAGGATAGCAACAGCAATAAACCATGCCACACCCAGCGTGCCACAGCAAAGCCTGCATTGCCATCGAGTTGCCAGTGTTGCACCTTGCCTGTTTGCCCATCAAACAGCCAAAAGTCTTGCGCACTGATCTGCCAGCGCCCCATTTCGGTTGCCACCCAAGGTTGCTGGGCGCGAATAAGCGTCCAATACTGACCACCCACCCATTCGTGTTGTACATCCAGCCAAGGTTGCAATCCCATAGCGCCCTTACCCGTCAGAGCAGGCAGAGAAACACCCTTCTCCCAAAACCCTTGCACGCGCCATTGCCATGTTTTGAGTTGCTGATCGCCTACCAATACCCAAGCTGGATTAGCTTTTGCGACGGGCGGTGCGTCGGCAAAACCTAGCCAAGCTTCGGCGGGGACAAAAACAGGCAGACTACGCACGTAAACCGACAAACTCGGCAGACTGATGGTTTTTTGTGCCCCACTCGCCCCCTCTAAACGCAAGCGAAATGAGGGTAGTTCTTGTACGCCCAACTGCTTCGGAAAAACAATCGCCTGCCAACGGTAATGGCTAACGCCGTTAATCCGTTGTTGCTCGGCTTCTGGCATGACACTTAACCCTTGCCAAGGTTGTGCTGGAGGCATCAACAACTGCGCCGACAAAGACGACATGGCTTTGTCTGTGGCGATATCGATAATGAGGTTAAGCCCTTGTTGCTGCCACAGATTGCGTGTGGCGAGACTGACTTTTAACGTCATTTTTTGATTGGCAAGCACCACTTCCTGCTCGACCAACACCCGCTCTAACCCAGTCGCTTCGCTTGCCGCATGTGCTACAAACCAACTGGTAAAGAATAAGCTCACCAATATTTGAGCGCTTCTGCTAACCCAATAGGTAGGAGGTCTGGAGGAAGGGGTTGCTGAAAATAGCATATAATGCATTGAGCAAACCCCTTCCTTCAGCAAAAAAATAAACTTGGAAAGTCTAAAAATAAGCGCAGCGAAATTTTTAGGAGTTTCCTTTACCATGGCGCAACCCCATCTCGAGATTGTGGCTCGCTTTGTGCCGCGGCAAAACCCGATTCCTGTTCAAATAATCGCTGATAAAAACTGCGTTGCTGTGCGCCCAACGCGCGTGCTTCGCCTAAAAAAGCAGTGTCGGTACGTGCCTGTTTTTGCGCTTGCGCTAATTGGCTCGTAACCATCGTTTCAACGCCGCCAGCTTTTACCGCCAATGCATCGGGGGGCGTTTCTAAGCTATTTTTAACGCTACTTTCACGCAAGACATCTTTGGTTTCTTCTTGCTCAGGCATGTCAGGCCAATCCTCAATCACGCCTTCTCGTCCACCTTTAGGACGTTTTCCGCCTTCCCCACTCCAGTCTACCGACTTAGGCAAATGCGATAAGGCTATGGTTAGCTGTGCTTTTGCCTCGGCATTGTCGGGCTGATAGGCTAATAGACCGCGCCAGCTTTGTGCCGCCGAGAACCAATCGGATTGCGCTTGCAAACTCGTTGCTAACCCACGCAAGGCTTTCACCTGTTCTTCCTCGGTCAGCGCATCTCTAAAGGCTTTCTGAAAAGCGCGACTGGCTTGTGCCGCATCTGCTTGATCACTCACCGCGACAGCTTGATAAACCACAGCGACAAACAGCGTTACCACTGCCAGCCCATAAAACACCCGACGCAAGCGTTCAACGCGCCAAAACCTTAACCACACCAGTAACGCCAACAACAAAAACCAAGCCCTTAAATCGACATCCTGTTGCGACGAATGCGGCAAATCAACAACAGCGTGTTGACGTTGCGTTTCCAACCAACTAGCGACATCGGGCGATGCTTGCTCACCCGCAACCCAGTCGATACCCCAATCGTGCGCCAACCGCTTAACCTTGCTAACAGGCACACCAACATCAACACCCACCCCATCGACAATCGACTCTGGCAATGAGGCATAGCCCTTGCCGAACACCACCATCAACGCAGCACGCGATAACGCCGTCGATTGAACACTGGCATCGATACCACCACCATCGCCGATGATGAGCAACCCCACATCGCTTGGCAAAGTGGCATCTAAGGCTGCTACGGTTTGTTGTAATAACGAACCACGCAATGGCAATAGGTTGGCTTCTAACAAAGACAACTGCGCTTGCCATAATGCCTTATCAGCCGTAAGGGGCATTAACCAATGATGACTGGCCGTAAAAACCACCAACCCAACCTGATCGCCCTGTTGCCACTGATTGGCGCTTTGCTCTAACAACCAACGCGCCTGTTGCAAGCGATTGGGCTGCACATCTTGTGCTTGCATCGAATCTGACAAATCGACCAGCGCCACCCACTGAATCGGACGGTGTTGCCCTTGTGCGCCAGCATCAATCCATTTCGGCTGACACAAAACCAACACCAACAGAGTCCATACCGCCAACCAACGCCACGGCAAACTGCGCCAACTGTCTTGCGTGAGTCGCATAAACGACATTAACGCTGGCGAACAATAGCTTTGCGCCAACCGACTCACACGCCAATGATGCCATCCTAATAACAACAGTGGCAATAACGCCAACAATCCCCACAAAGGCTGCACAAGATAGAAAGGGCTCGTCATGCCTGCGCCCTTGCCGAAATCAGCCAAGGTAACGCCCATGCAAATAACGCCAACAGTAACAGATAAGGCATTAACGCCAACTCCTGCCCCGCCACAAAGCGCGTTGTTGTTTGGTGTTGTGCTTGTAATAAAGCGGTTTGTAACGCTGATATGGCTGATGCATCATCAACACTGGCAGTAATGGCGTCTTGACGCTCGAGTTGTTGCATTAAATCATCACTACGCGGCGTATACAATAATCCTCCCGTATTATCGTGACTGGCTTGCAAGCCGCCTACAGACAATACCGCCAAACGAATACTGTGTTGATTCGCCCAGTCTAATAAGGGTTGTAACTCACCGCGCAGCGTCGATTGCGCCCCATCGTGTACCAATAGCACCCATCCCGATGACGATTGTAAGTTAACCAACTCAGCAAGCCCTAAGGTTAATCCTTCCAAAAGAGCCGAATCCCCACGTCCTGCTAAAGCAGGATTAATCCGACCAATCAGGGTAGTGAGCAAGGGCGCATCGGTGGTTGCCGATAACACCTGATAAGCATCATCGCCAAACACAACCAATCCCGTTCTGGCATTGACATCGCGCTGCGCTAATAACTGCGTTAACCAGCGCTGCGATTGCGCCAATCGTGACTGTCCATCAGCTTCGGTTAGCAGCATCGACACCGATGCTTCGAGAACCACAATGCCATCACTTTGCTGTTGTTCTGCTACTTCTGTTCCTTGCGACAAGTGCCAAACAGGCTGCGCCAGTGCGAATACCATCAAGACCCCTGCAAGCCAGACAAGCCAATCCGTTGTACTCGGCTTTAACGTCTGACCAACACCCTCGCCCTGCAAAAATCGATGAACAAAGGCATGGCGAAAACGCAACCGCGCCACCCCTTGCCAACCAACACGCGCAACAAACGGAAGCAGCAACACTAGAAGCAATAACAACAACCACCAAGGAGATAAAAAGGCAAATGCGCTCATATCTCGACATCCCAGCCCGTCTGTAACGACAATTCAGATAAATCCGCATCTGCCCACAAAGGCCAATAATGCACCCCCATCGCAGCACACCAACTGCGAATATCCGCTAACCACTGCGTCATCTCGGCGTTATAACAACGCACATTGTCTTCGTTTAGGCTCAGTGCCTTCTGGTAACCACTCACCTGCACGCTTGGCATCGCCGTTAAGCACACCTCGTGTCTATCTAAAATATGCACCAGCAATACCTGTCCAGACGATGCCCAATCTAATAAGTGAGATTGCATTTGCGCGTCCCATTGCGATAAATCCGAGACCACCATCAGCCATTGCTGTTCACGCACAATCATCGCTTCCGATAAAGGCAACTCACTATGATGCGTTTGTTGTTGCACCAATGCAGCCAGCCAAGATTCTTGCCACGACTGCCAACGCCCAACGCCTCGCAACACGGGCAAACTTTGCGGCACTTGTCCCCATAGCTGCGTGTCTACCACCGTTATAGGCAACAAGGCTTTGGCTAACGAAAAAGCAACACCTACGGCTTGTTCAACCTTTAAACGCAAGCCCGTTCCTTGCCACATCGACGCACTCACATCGACCAACAACAAGGCACGCTGTTCCAACGCGCGTGGCGCATATTTAATATACGCATCCCCTGTTCGCGCCATCAGGCGCCAATTCATTAAGCGGATCGGATCGCCTTCTCTATAAGGACGACTTTCAATCACGTCCATACCAGGTTCGAGCATACGCCCCGTCAACTCTCCCGAACGCAAGCCGCGCCCTTCATGCACAAACGGCAAAGATAATAAGGATGTATTTTCTAACCCTAAGTTCAGCTGCTCAAACCAAGCAGGACTAAATGGTGATGGGAACAACATCAAGCAACCGCTTTACCCAAGCATCAACATCGAGTCGCATCGCACGCGCAGTCGCACTTAAATGAATGCGATGACGCAAAATATCAGGCAACAAACTCACCACATCCTCTGGTGTTGCATAGTCACGCCTCTGAATGAGCGCCCGCGCGCAAGCCGCTTGAGCTAAAGCCAAAGTAGCACGCGGACTGGCAGGAACCATCACCGTTTCTGCCAAATGCACATCCCACTGTTCTGGGTTGCGTGTTGCAGCAATTAAACGCACCAAATACTGTTGCAAAGCAACGTCAATTTTAATTTTATCTACCGCTGCTCGTCCTGCTTGTAATTGTTCCTGCGACAACACAGCTTCGACCTTTGGCGAACGCAACAAGCCCGCACGTGACTTTTGCAAAATAGATAACTCACTCGCTTCAGAAGGAAAATCGAGACGCACATGAAACATAAATCGATCCATCTGTGCCTCTGGCAACGGATAAGTACCGCTATGCTCTAACGGGTTTTGTGTCGCCACCACAAAAAACAATGGATCGAGCGGATAGGTCTGACCAGCCACCGACACCTGCCCCTCAGCCATCGCCTCCAATAATGCCGACTGCACTTTAGGCGGCGCACGATTAATCTCATCGGCAAGGGTGAGCTGATGAAACAACGGACCTGGCACAAAGCGCATTGCCCCAGTGTCTTTATCTAGCACTTCCGAACCCGTAATATCCGAGGGCATCAGGTCTGGCGTAAACTGAATACGGACAAAGTCCAAGCTCACTGCTTGCGACAACACCTTAACCGCTGTCGTTTTAGCCAATCCTGGTGCGCCTTCGAGCAACACATGTCCCCCTGCCAACAAACCAATAAGCAACCGCTCCAATAAGACATCTTGTCCGACAATGACGGAAGCAAGCGATTGATGAAGCTGTTGCCACTGATTACTGTTATTCATACACGACTTACCTAATCTTTATTTTTTTCCATTATAACACCTGCAACAAACAGCAAACAATAAAATATTCAATATTTTGTTTGATTGTTATTGCTCTTCATTCAAAAAACTGTTTTAATGATGCCGTATCCATACCCCTTAGGAGATCGGCGTCATGTTTTTTATTCAACACCGTAGCAGTTTTTCATCTTTGTCTTATTTGTTCGGCTGTGCTAGTAAAAGCGCATGATTGCACACGGCATTCGTCATAACCGTGGGCAGTTTGGTTTACAACTGCTGATGGTTTTTTTGGTGGGGCTAACTATCGGTATGACCCGTACCGTGTTACCAGCATTAGCGGAAAGCGAGTTTGGCTTAGCTAACGACCAGTTTTTTCTGCTCACCACCTTTGTCGTGGTGTTTGGACTGGTTAAGGCTGTGATGAACCTATTTGCGGGTAAACTCAGTGATCGTTATGGTCGCAAACAGGTGTTACTGTGGGGTTGGTTGGTCGCCTTACCGATTCCATTATTGCTTTTATACGCACAAAATTGGTGGTGGGTGGTGGCCGCAACGGTACTGCTTGGCTTTAATCAGGGACTGGCTTGGTCGATGGCACTCAATAGCAAACTCGATTTAGCGCACGCGCACCAAAAAGGCTTGGTCAATGGCTTAAATGAGTTTTCTGGCTATGCGGCTGTTGGTTTGGCTGGATTACTCACCGCTTATTTTGCGAGTTTATGGGGCGCAAAAGAATCTTTATCAATACTGAGTGCTATTGTGATTATTACAGGTTTAGGGCTAACCTTCTTCTGGGTGAAAGACACCATGTCGTGGGCTAAATTGCATCATCAAACGGCTAACACCAACGCAGTCAATACCGAACAGATGACCCTGTCGCAGCTCTTTCGCTTCGCTAGTCTTCAACATCCTCAACTCATCGCGCTTAACCAAGCGGGGTTAGTCGAAAAATTCACCGATGCTATTGTCTGGATTTTCTTACCCGTGTTTTTTCTATCTCAGTCATTATCTCTGATTGAAGCCAGTGGCATTATTGCCATTTATGGCGTTGTTTGGGGAGCATCTCAACTGATCACTGGTGTATTGTCCGATAAAATTGGCAGAAAAGTGTTAATTGTCTGGGGTATGTGGCTGTGTGGCTTGGGCGTATTAGCGCTACCGCTAACCAGTGCTGTGTGGCTATGGTCAATCGAGTCAGCCATTATTGGCATTGGTATGGCGATGTTATATCCGAATTTAGGCGCAGCAGTGGCGGATATTTCCCCTGCACAGCAACGTGCCAGTTTATTGGGTATTTACCGTTTTTGGCGCGACTTGGGTTATGCCATCGGCGCATTGCTAATGGGCATATTAGCACAGTGGTCGCAGGATCTACTGATGCCTTTTTGGTTGGTAGGAACTTCTATGTTGCTATCGGGTTGGTGGGTAAAAATCGCTTTTAATGACGCTAAAGAATAAGTTTTATTATTGCTGCAATACATTCGTTCAAAAGTTAAAAAGCGCATACAATAAGTCCTATTCTTACCAACTAAGACAATCATCATGACTCAAAACGCTCACATCCTATATGGCATTGCTAATTGCGACACCGTCAAGAAAGGCAGAAAATGGCTCTCAGAACAGCACATTGATTACACTTTTCACAACTTCAAAACGGCAGGTGTTCCCGCAGAATTATCTGACTGGATGTCGCAACTGGGTTGGGAAGGTTTGCTTAAAAAAACAGGCACAACTTGGCGCAATCTACCTGAAAGCGATAAACAGGAATTAGACGCCGCCAAAGCTCTGTCCTTAATGAACACTCATTACAACCTAATCAAACGCCCGTTATTGGTTGCGGACGGTAAAGTTGTATTAGCTGGGTTTAATGAAGCTGATTGGGAAGAAATGCTGAAACAGCAATAACAACGCATTAAAGAGAGACATCATCATGTCCAAAATTGGATATTTTTAGCACAAATAGATATAATAATATCCAATTTGCTGACTTGAGATGAATAACCATGCCACCCTATCTCTCGCTCCTTTCGGTTGCTGACCTACAAGCGGCTTTTGCACGCCACCTGCGCCATCAGCGCCAGCAATTAAAACTATCACGCGAAGCACTGTCCAACAAAAGTAGTGTACCAGCACCCACCATTAAAAAGTTCGAGCTGACAGGACAAATTTCCTTGCGTCAATTATTGTTATTATGGCAATCGGTCGACCGTTTAGAATGCCTAGAAGCGGTTTGCCATGCCCCAACAACGCCACCCAAAAGCATTGATGAGGTACTCAACCGATGAAGCCAACGCGGACTATTGGTTAGCGGTGAAACGCTTTGATTGCATGGGTGAACAAGGGCGTTTGCACTTACATAGTGTCGCTGGCTTGCTCGATGCCGATTTCCGAACCCCGTCGCTCGACTATGAAACACTGATTAAATTAGGCAGTATGCTGTGCCAAAGCCCCAGTGTTGGGCAAGCCCTATTCAAACGGGCGCTGTTTTTTAATCTATTTGCCTGCAATCAGGACGATCACAGTAAAAACTGGGCATTTTTACAACAGGATAACGGACAATTGCAAGCAAGCCCCGCTTATGATCTGACCTTTAGCCCCACCCCCTACAACGAACACAGCACCGCCTTTATGGGCTATGGCAAACAACCACCCTTAAAGGTGATACAACAACTCGCCGCACACGCCAATATCGACCGCTGGCATAAAGCCAAGATAATGATAGATGACATACTCGATACCCTAGCCAACTGGTCGGCTGTTGCACCTCAGCTAGGGGTAAGCTCGACAACAACGCGCCTGATTCAACAGCAACTTGATAAAGTGCGGGAAGATAATAGAACGTTGTGGGGTTAGGCGGAAACTTGGGTTGCGGTTGGCAAGGTTTTGACCGCTAAAGGTTTTAACTTATCTAAACGACTATGTTGTCTGGCTTGCCATAAATCGTACTGATCTTGCATCGCCAACCAACTTTCGGGCGACCGACCTAGCACTAACGACAAGCGCAACGCCATGTCAGGTGACACTGCACTTTTTGCTTGCAGCACCCGACTTAGAGTCGATGGCGAAACCTCTAAATGTGCTGCTAACACGCGTGCGCTGACGTTTAAGGCTTGCAAATAAGTTTGTGCAATAAATGCGCCTGGATGTGGTGGGTTAAACATTTCCATTAATGATAATCCTCATCATTCAGAATATAGGCATTGCCATCGACAAACTCAAAAGTAATACGCCAATTGCCATTCGCCGACATCGACCATAATCCCGTTTGAAAACAATCTTAGGAATTTATTTGCTTGCTTTTCTTATCAACTTCAGCCTGGCAGACCTTGCATATTCCGTTATGACCATCGTGTTTTGTCTTATTCCTATGATAATCAGACAGACTCTTCTCGATCTTGCACGATTGGCACATTTTTCTTACCGTACTCTTCATTTCAAGAACCTACACAATTTCAGCATTGAATGGAATTATGCCTTTTCTCTGTGATTCAATCAAGTACATTCTAATATCAACTTCTGATACACCAATACGCTGGACGATCTGCCTAGCATCAATTTTCCCTTCTTCACGAATCATCTCTAATGCAAACGCAGATGTTTGTTTCACTCGTTTAATGTATTGATTTCCATAATAAATCAAGACACCACCGCCAATAAGCATCAAAACTGCTATTCCTGCACTGTCCTCTCTCGGATTTCTATTCATAAGGATCAAAACAGCCAACGCAATTAGAGCGATACCCCAATAAAATTTGCTCATTCAATCAATTTCCTCTTGCCACTATAATAAGTTTTTTCATCATAGGATATTCAGCACAACAAATCAAGAGCCAAAACGATTCGACGAAATTCGTAATGCCATGCGTTTGGCACATTACAGCTATCGAACTGAGCAGGGTTACATCGGCTGGATAAAGCGTTATATTTTCTCTTAGATAAAATACAAAAATTGTTATTTTGATATGTCATTGATATAATAAACCCATGAACGAAATTAACTGGACAACCAAAGCGATTAAGCAACTGTTAAAAATCCGTGTAAAGCCTATTGAACAACAGATTAAAAACGCTGTGGCGCAAGAATTGGCAGACTTTTCCCATTCGCGCAATGTCAAAAAGCTAACCAACCACGATTTTGACTATCGTTTACGTGTTGGCAATTATCGGGTGTTGTTTAATTATACCGTTGGTGGCATGGTCAACATTGTCACCATAGAAGAGGTGAAAAAAAGAGATGAACGCACTTACTAATGTACAAGTGATACACCAAGGAGGACAACCTGCCTTTGTTGTAATTGCATACGAAGACTATATGAACAGCCTAAAATCACGCCATAATGAGGCTACCGTTCCCCATGCGGTGGTGTCTTTAATGGTCGATGAAAACATGAGCATATTTAAAGCTTGGCGCACTTATAAAAAACTAACGCAAGCGCAAGTGGCAGACGCGATGGGTGTGGCACAGTCGGCAGTAGCACGTATCGAATCTGGCAAGCATGAACCTAGCTTGAGCACCTTAAAAGCTTATGCTAGTGCAATCGGTGTATTGCCAGAACAGCTAGATTTAAGCGAGGATTAGAGCGTGTAAAAACACTCTCAATAATGCTTTGTTCAAGCCCTACGGCCTAGTCGGAAGTGTGGTGCCTCGCTTATGCATTAAAGATATCGATTTTGAACACAAAGAAATCCGCTTTACACCACATCTGTCTTAAACTCACTATAACCCTCATAGTAATAGCTAACATCAATCCCTTTCATAAACAGCGCACGGTCATGAATTTGGTCGGTTAAGGCTTGTTTCAGTAGCACTTTAATTTCAACGTCTTTCACCACACTGCGCTGCATGGCAGACAAATACTCATCTTTATCCACCTTATTCCAATCAATCACTTGTTGAATTTCTTTTTTCAGCAGACAATCGAGCCAAATGCGCGTGGCGCGACCATTGCCCT
>DZAT01000046.1:10674-14928 GCA_022736205.1 Thiomicrospira cyclica | reverse complement strand
TTAATTGGTCGGGATAGCAGGATTTGAACCTACGACCCCTTGCACCCCATGCAAGAACTGACCGAAATATTAACATTTAATATCAATGGTTTGTATCGCTCCATTCATTAATATTACGTGTTATTACGGTACAGTTACGACACAATACAGTTTGCTTGCGGTACACTTGTGGCACACTCATTTCCCCATTATTTTGTCTTTCTGACGACTACCTGCGCTTGACCCACGGTGGAAGTTAACAACCGTACCAACCAACGTCCATGCCGAACCGAATGCCATCAGTGCGTATTCTTTGTTCTCCAGCGGTACACGGTCGATAAACAACAAGTAAGTTAGGTACAACGCCCCACCAACGATCACCCAATCTAATAAATAAGCTGTGTTCTTAGCCATCCAAGCAGGTTCATCGCCCTGAATCGCAGTGTTCATTGTGCGTGCCGAATTGGTATTCTCGATGTCTAGCTGCTCAAGCGTAACGCCCAACTCTTCACTTCGTTGTTTCGCGGAAATCTCAGCCAGTTTGATACGCGCAATGTCATCACTCGATAGCTGAACGTCACCGCTTAGAATTGCCTTGACCTTCTCTTCGTCTCCGTCAAAAGCCTTAATCAGCGCTTCGGTAGCAACACCTAAAGCAGGCGTTCCCACGAATCCTGCTACGGTGGGCGCAATCGTTTTGAGAAAGCCGAAGAAGTCATCCATTACACGATACCTTTTAAGTAGATTGTCGGTTTACCTTCTGTAAAAACAGCTGTGTACAACTCAGAACGTGGCTTCATACCCAATGGCGCAACCTGAATATGCACCCAGCCATGCTCGTTAATCGCTTTGTCGTAGGGCAAGCCAGTATGTGCGATTGCGACAGCCAATTCAGCAGCCGTCATCCCTTCAATACGAATATCAGCCGCCAAGCCATTAAGATGTGAACTTGTGCGAGAACCACCGACTTTAGCATTAACTGCTTGTGAACGATAACCACTGTTTACGATAATCGGTTTACCGATATGAAGGCGTAAAGGCTCAAGCACGGTTGTGACTAACCGCTTCAAATTCATCACGGCTTCGTTATTCGGCTCGTTATCTAACCCTGTGTTGGTCTTAGTCAATTCGGCAAGGGTAAAATGTTCTGATAGTTGCATTAGTGTTGCTCCTGCTTGTCTTGTTTTTGATGCGGCTCTGGGTCTTTTAGCAAAACCCATGCGTAAACGATGACCACGATAAACTCCATTAGTCCTCTAACTCCCCATATTCTGGTTCGGCAAACCCTGCCAGTATCGCCCCGATTGCAAGGAAGCGGCTATGCGTCCATTTCAACCACTCAACTTCTAAATTACGCTCCTCACGGCAGAACTCGATAATCCCTGCCCCGTAGGTTTTGCCGTAAGCATCTTGCAAGGGGAAGATGTAAATCGACTGCACACCATGCGCTGCAATAAACTGTTCTGCCCCTGCTAAAGACGGGTCGCTTGTTGAAATGTCGTGTACTTTTGGGTAACAGATGTTCTTGCCGTCGAACACGTCAACATTCCACGATCCATAAAGGTTTGCATTGATGTTCTGCAATAATTGCATAATCGAATCAGTACCCTTGCTTAACTGCTCATGTGTACATGAATAGCGCAAGAAAGGCACACGAGCAATAGAATGAATACCGTTGTGAAGCTGCATAATCAGCACACGGTCGCACTGCAAATCGTGCTTGATGACGCGCAAATGATTCGTCACATCGGCTTCCATCTTCCCCTGTTTTGCGTAGTCGTGTTTTTTGGGCTTGTGCATCTTTGCCCACTCGGCACGAAAAGCATTAATGCCTTTCATAATTTCGCCCAATTTGGCAACGACCACCGCTACAACCGTTGTACCAGCAATGCTGGCACCAGCCACCCACTGCCAGCTACCCGATATACCAGCCTCTGTTACGGTTAACAATTCGTTCATCGGTAACCCTCTGGTAATTGGCTATTGTTAATTTCACTCTCGTAAGCGCCGCGACAATGATTGTTTTGCCAGAAAAACAACGCATTGATTAATTTATAAGCGCTAGACTCATCGCGCAAACGCCACGCCCTAGCGCTTAACGTTTCATCTGCATAGCCAAAGCCATCTGCTTTAACATAAACGACGGTATTAATGAGCTGATCGAAAGCAATTAATACTTGTTTCATTCTAAGTATTCCAGCAATAGCATTGCTGCCTCTTCGTCGCTAATATCTAGCTTATAATTAGGACTAGCTAGACGGTGAGCCATATCATTAATATCAGCACCAGCGTTAACTTGTGCTGCGTATGCTTCTGCTTCGGCTTCTAATCGAAAACTTGGTATCACGACATACATCAACGGAAATAAGCATATAGACAGTGCATAAAACGGAACAATCACTTGAACCGAATCTGGAAATATGAATAGTGCAATAGTAACCAACAAAGCCCATAGCCCCCCCCATCGATACCACTGCTTAACGTGGGTGTACTCGTGGGCATGGATACCTTTATCATCTTTATACTTAGGACGGATAAGCACTAGAAACATAATTGCTCTAGCGCCCACCCAATCCGCCATAAAGCGGTCGGTATAAATGGTTAAATGCGGTAGCATCACGCAAAAACCGCTTTACGCAAGCCTTGGTACTTGCCGACAATCTCACCGACTTTTAATGCATAAGCATCAGCGGCAGTAATGATTTTATTGGCAAGCTCAGCTTTTGTCTCGCTCATGGCGCGCGAAACTAGCAAAGCATCTAATAAAGGCGTTGCAGCGGTAGCGCTTTTCACAAAAGCACGCGCCTCTTGCTCTTGCTTCACCCAGCTATCCATTTCGGCTTTTGGGCAAAAACCCGCTAAAGCATCAACCTCAGCCTTACACTGAGCATCTAGGTTTTTTAACGCAAATTGCGCTTGACTAGAGTTAACAGCAAGTGCAAAAAACGCATCAAATGTGATTTCGGTAAAACCAATCGCGGCAGGTTGCAATGCTTTGAGTGTAGCAATCTGTTCTACTGTGCCAGAAACTGCAACAACGTGAGTATCGAGCCACTTAACATCGCACCCCGTTACGCCACTATCAAAGAAGCGGAGTGTCTGGAAGTCGTTTTGAGTGGGCGTATAGCTAAAATATTGAGACATAATTGTCTGCTCCTTTTGGGTAATAAAATCATGGCTTGGGTTAATTGTAAAAAATGACTATAAAAAACAATCGTCGCGCTATGACTAGCGTGACCAATCAATGAGGCAAGCGCTGCAATGTTTTTTAATTGCACAGCACGCTTGAACTTTATAACCGAATGACGACGTACAAATTTAATGCTTTTCCACGTTCGATAACCAACAAAATTAATTCCCTTGCGTATCTTGCCAATATTCCATTTGCTGAACTCAAGCAGCAAGTTCTTTTGACAAAATTGTTCGCAAAGCACCTTAATCTCTTTCGCTTTTTCTAATGAGGTTCCAATGCCGATAAAGTCATCAACATAGCGAACATAGTGCTTAACTTTAAGCTCACGCTTAATATAATGGTCTAAAGGGTTCAAATAGGTAAGCGCATAAATTTGGCTAAGCAAGTTTCCAATCGGAAGCCCTTTTTTTGAGTCGTCTACAAAAACAAATAACGACATAATGTGTATCATGCGTTCGTCTTTTATTTTTTTGCGAAACAAACCAATTAGAATATTGCGATCAATACTGTAAAAAAACTTGCGAATGTCCATTTTGACGTAATAGCTATCACTGTCATTTTTTCGCATGGCTTTTTGTGTATATTCACTAGCTTTGTGTGTGCCGCCACCTTTTCTGCAAGCATAGCTTTGGTCGATAAAGCTACTGTCAAAAATAGAATAAATCACCCGATAAATGGCGTGCTGAACGACTAAATCCCTAAAGTGTGGCGCATGGATAATGCGTTCTTTGGGTTCGTAAATTGTAAAAGTCTGTAGCTTCCTTGGTTGATAGCTGCCGCTTTCAATTTCAGCTTTTAACTGCGCAATTTCTGAATATAAACTAGCACTAAAATTTAACGTGCTAGGCTTATGGGTTTTTCCTCTTTTGGCTTCTTGGTAGGCAAGCAATAACGATTCCTCGCTAAAAGCTTGCTCAAACAAAAAACCAATACGCTTTGAGCACCTTGGATTTTCGACAGTTAAGCTACTCAAACAAGGCGCTGCATGATCTATTTCGCTTACGCTGGATACTGCATCCCTGTGTTCCACTGTCTCGTTTCCGAGTTTGAGGGGTTGTGAAACAGAGTCGGAGCCGCCCACA
>DZAT01000046.1:0-10574 GCA_022736205.1 Thiomicrospira cyclica | reverse complement strand
ACCATCGCCCCAAGCGCCACCAACAAGCGGGAGCATATTCGTGCGCCAGTAGCGATAGAAGCCATCGCCAAAAGCGCTTGTGCCGCCAGCAGATACACCTGTTGACAATGGAATGCCAGCAGCAGACGCGCGTAGCGCAAGCGAGGTTGTGTCAGTTGTAAAATCAAAAACCTGATTAGTTCCGTTGCCAATGTTAATCCAGCCCAGCGCTGAGCTAGACATGAGCGCAGTCAAGTCCAAGTCATCGTAATTGACGGGGTCATGCAAGTTGGCTGTGGTGATGTTGTTAGGATTGATGCTGGTTTTCAAAATCTTGAAAATACCATCGGTTTCGTTAAGCTTGGTCAAGCCAATATTAATGCGCCACAAATTACCGTTAACATCTGCAACACCACAAGCTTGTCCGTTATGAGTTGTTTTTGCAAACGGAAAGCCTGAGCCTGTTAACGCACAAGCTGGATAAGTTGTATTGCCAGCGCTTGCAAACTGCACATTAGCATCGTTAGCATCACGTAGCGCGTTATTGTTATTGCCTTTTGGCAGGTAAGGCAATACGTCTTTATAGGCACAAACAGCGTTGTTAGTAGATGCTGAACTGTGCGCTAAAGCTAAAATAGCCAAAGCATTACTTTCAAATAGCGTTTCCAAGTGATGGTCTGCTGTGCGCAACTTAGGAACACCAACTATGCCTAAATAAGTGTTGGCAGGAGCGCCCGTTAATGCGCCAATTGGGTTATTATCCGCAGCAGTTGACATCGGTTTAGCGCCCAATTTAGCCAAGGGTTTGCCGCCAATGTTTGACATGTGCGTTTTATCGCGGAAAAAGCCTTTTGCGCAAAATCGGAATGCCTCATGCAGCACATAGCCAGTAGCAGGGGTTGCGCTAACTAAGGGTGTGTTATCGCTCCACTTGTACCAAAAGCGCGGAATAAACACCATGTGCGAACCTAATGGGTCTAGGTAGTTGCCGTAGTTAGGGCTTGTTGGGTCTTCATGACCTGGTAATGCCGTCCAGCCTGTTGGAATGTCGCTTGAAACTAACGCACCCACACCAAAGCCGTAAGTGCCTGCATTACCAATCGTGTAAACATCGGTATCAACAATAAGCGGTTGTGCTTCGGCTAGTTTTGCCAACCCAGCTGCTGCATAGCTCATATCTTCTAGGCTGGTGCTGGTTTCGGCTACGGTAGTAATGCGTTCGATCAGTTTCTCTTTAGCGGTTTGAATGCTCATAATGGTGTCCTTTATGCTAATGGGTTAAGTTTGAAGAAGTTGGCTGAATAACGTTTTGCTGCTAAATCAGCTTTATCGCCTTGTGTCGCTGTTGCCAAATCGGCTAATCGCTGATTGACATAATTAGAGACGAAAGCCGTTGATTCGCTGATAATACGGTCTCGAATTTCAATTGTGTTGATGGCTTCGTACGTGAAGTTAAAGTCTGGCAGCTGCTCTTTTGAAATAACAACAAAGAATTTAAGGTCGAAGCCTTGTGATTTTTGCAGTCCGCCAATTTCTGTGGCGTATTTGCCGTAAGCATACAAAGTGCCGTCGGAGAGTTTTAAGCCAACCTCTTTAATGTTTAGGGCGACATTTTCTGAAACGTAAGCATGAAGCTTGACTGCGCCTGCTGATATTTGCTCAACAGCGATAATGTCAACCTGATGTTTTTGGCTGACCATGTTGGTTTGCTTAATTTCGTCTAGCGATGAAACGCCGTCGCCAAGGGCTAGTTGTGCGAAAACAGGAATAACGCCCGAACTGAGCGATTCAATCTCTTTTCTATAACCCACTTCGGTAATGGTTAAGTACACGACAATACACCTGCATTGATAATTTGCAGTTAGTTTGCCATGCTAAAAAGCCTTATCTTGCTTACTTTTCCGTATTTTACGAAACACGCCTGACATCGGTCATGGTAAAGAATAAATTAGGTCTGGCATTGGTTTTAACAACAGCATAAGCTGTTTTTGTAACAGTGCAACTTCTGTTGTCGGCAACAATGGCTTTATATGCCGATGACGCAAAAGATTTGGCGCTGACGGATTTTTGAACCGTAATTGCCCGATAATCCTGCATGGTTTGCATAGACTGAGCGCAGCATAGCTGTTTTGCAGATAGGCAATCAGATACGCTTAAAATGGTTTCTCCATTAAAATTGAGTGCCTTGCCAACAAAGTTTTGTGTGATCTGCTTTTTGGGTTTTCCGCAAAAGTCGATATAAAAATCGAAAACAGGCACAAGCCTTGCAGGCAAAATATGGGTTGCCGTGCTTGATGCAGTTACTAAATTGTCAATTGAAACATCAAGCTCATCTTCAATTGCGCCTAAGTTAATTTTTGTTAAAACGCGCGACGTGAGGTAAGCGTTGCCATTGTCTTGTTTTAACAACCCGTCTGGGTATGATGCGCTCTTATCTTGCCATTGCTGATACATCTCTACCGCCTTAGGGTAGATCATATTCAAGTAAGATTGGTAAAAGTATAAGCCCCTATTTTGATGGTTTTTTCCAAGCCATGCCTTGAGCAAAAAATGACTCATCGCTTGGTTGTCTATGCTTCTAACAACAGATAATCCATCGCGCACAATCGCCTGCCTAATAATAGACAAACCGCCCAAAAATGGCACGGAAGCGACGTTAGCATTAAAAAAGCTTTCAGCTTGCTTGCTGTTAAACACGTCAAGTAACAGGGCTTTAAGATCTGCTTCAATGGCATTAACTTCGTGCGACAACTGAAGCGGTGTTGCTTCTGGGATTAGTGCTAGTTCTTTTAAGTCAGAGTCTAACATCACGACCACCCCATTCTTTGACTATCTGAGTGCGACACGGTGACAACAACGCTTTCAGGCGTTACCAAATACAGCGCTTCTGGTTTTTCTGGCAAAGAAGGAAGACTTACTGTTACTTTGACATCAGACAATGCGTCTTGTAGAGATACAATATTCGACTTTAGCAAGGCAAACACAGCCGAAAAACTGGGCTTAACAAATCGGTCGCCAGCTTCATAGCCAATCACGCCATAGCTGCTTAATATCAATTGCTTTATCTGATCTTGCACTTCGTCAAGCGGGTAAACTTTCGCCACGCTGGCATCGACCGTAACCGTAACAGGTCTTACGACTGGGCTAATCAGTCTTACTTTGTAGCTGTTATCGGCTTCGTTGATTGCAGCGATAACAGCAAGTTCTTTTGTCGTTGCGCTAGATAAAGGCTTTTCGGTAAAGTTGCTTTGCGTCGTTAGCTCAATAGGCAATGATGCAATTTGGCTTATTTCTGCTATCGACACAAAAAGACAATTAATGTTGTCGATTCTTGCGCCTCTTGTTTTTTCCTCAATCGCTTCATTCCAGGCCGCAACAAACGGAAGCTCGGGAAATCTACGGCGAATCAAATAATCGAACTCACCTAAAAAGACAGCATTATGATCGTAGGCAATGGGGTATTTAGCCATGTCTCTAAGTGTATTAATGCCCACTGGATTAACGCCAGATTCAATAATGGCATCTAGCTTTAGCGAAACAAACGCATCTAATGGTGAAATAATGGCATCTAATGCAAAAGGCGATTGTGCTTTAGGCTGTGCATTTGTGCCATGCGTCCACGTCGTTTTGATGGTGATAATGTCGCCAATAAGCGGACTATGACCAACTACCCCATCGAAGCCAAAGCGCACGAAAATGCGTGACCGATCGTCAATTTCTACGTGATAAACCCTGTCGCCTGGTAGCGCGTTCACATAGCGGTCTTTCCACTGAAGCTCTCCGTTTTTATCGGACACGGCAATTGCGCTTAAAAATAGGTCATCGTCATCGGGCTTTGCAATTTCGATGCTGTAAAAAGGATTGGCATTTGAAACGGTGTGCGTGCTTGCGTTTTCTGTTTGCTGTACGGCTGTTATAAAAGCCGACTGACCAGCACCAACAACAGCGCCCGATGTAACAACCCAATACTTTCCTGTGGCATCTGTCATCAGCCTGCCTGCGCTTATTGTGTATTGGCTAGATGATTTATTTTCGATGCTAATTCTAGCGTTTGCAGGCTTGCCTTTTGGGATGATGCCACGCATAGCTGCGTCTGCCAAAATGGTTGATTCGCGCGTTTTTTGGAAGGTCTCAAAAACTGCCACATCAACTTGAGCACTCAGCATAGACAGCATAGAAGCCATCGCATTGAGTGGCTGCAACACACGAGGGTCTTTCGCTTGAAACAAAGGCATAAGGGTGGGATAGTTTGCCACCGAATCGGTGATTATTTTTTCAAAATCTGCTTTGGTTAGCATGGTTTACCCCGCATAAGAAAAAGTATTGCCAACAACATCAATCATGATATAAGTCTTGTCTGGCGGCTGTGCTACCGAATAAATGTTGATGCTCCCTTCTGGTAGTAAAGACAGAATCGGAATATCTTCAATCATTTTTTTAATCTGCTTGTTTGCCAAACCAGCCGATAAAGGACTTTGCAACACTTCACGTAAATTGTTGCCGTAAGAAGAACCAAGATAAGCATCTTGCGGTGTTTTAAGCCAGTGATCGATCATAGACATAACATCGGAAGCCGTAATTGCGCTATTCATACCCAAGCCAAAATTAAAAAGTTACGGTTATTGTGGCACTTAAAACAGTCAAAAAACGCTTTATTTTCCGCATCACGCGCTAGCCATGCCCCCTGTCACGATATGAGCAATACGCCTATCCGAAACATCTCTAGGCGCGTTCATCTCGGCCGCGCTTGATCTGCTTTCAACCTGAATGCTTGATGATGTTTTAACGTTTTCAACAGGTGCAGCAACTTGGGTGCTGGCAATTGTCATCGGCATTTGTTGTGGTACTTTTGGTATCGGAATCGAGGCAACATCAACACTGGCAACTTTTGGCACACTGACGCTAATAGGTGCAATGCTTTCTTGAGTGCTCGCAGCGGTTGCTTCAACTTTAGCCGTGTTTTGCGTTGAGTTAGCCGAATCAGTTCGCGCGATAATACTTTCATCCGCCATAAACCGCTTATATTCTTGCTCTCGATGACCTATCCCATTTTGACCACCGTTAATTTTTTGCGTCACAGCCGAAACATCGCCTGCTTTAGCGGCATTACCTAGCTTGTTCTTCTCCCAATACCAGCTCGCAATTTTAGCCGCCATTTCTGGGCTTTCGGCAAGCTCTGGCGAATTAACCAAGTCAACGCCCAAATCTTTACCAGCCGCTTCGTAGTTGTTTTTTCCTGTTAGCTGAGTAAACCCTCTGCCCCTATATTTATAGCCATCCCCTGCTTCGGTATTGCCCATGCGATTACCATAAACCGTGTTGGCAAGTGCTTCAGGGTTGTTTACCAGTCCTTTTAGTTGGTCATCGTTGAGCTTTTTCAGTTCCGCATTGTTGCCAAAAGTCTGCTTGATGCGGTCTACGCTTGAGTAGTTTAAGTTTTCGGATAGCTGTCTAAAGCCGCCAGATTCATGCGACATTTGCGCCATAAACATGGCTCTTTCTGATTGGTCGGTCATGCCGCGGCTGTCCATCTCTTTAATCAGCGTAGATTTGTTTTCAGCCGTTTTACCAGACAAGTCAGAATAGATATTTTTACCTTTTTGCTTAACGTCAGAATAGACTTCTTTTGCCTTTTCCACGACATTGCTATTCTTAATTTTTTCAGCGGCAGCGCTAACAGCTTTACCGACAACCGTGTTGTTTTTAACGTAATCAAACGCCTTAATCGACTTGTCTTTTAGCTCAGAAAATGACGATTTAACACTGTCTTTAATGGACTCAAACGAAGCGCCTGCTTTAGCAAAAAACTCGCTGAATTTTTCCTGAACATTAATGCCAGTCAGGCTTAGAATCCAATCATTCGCTTGTGCAGAGAAGTTGCTAATGCCTTGGTAGAAGCTATCGAAATAAGGCTTTGACTGGTCAATCAGGCTGTTAAACTTGCTGCTTGCGCCCTGCATAACCTCGTTGGTTGTTGCTCTGACACTATCCCATGCACTGCTAATATTGGTTGATACGCTAGACCATGAGTTTGTGGCAAAATCAGTAAAACTCATCCAGCTATTTTTAACCGAGCCTGCAATATCCGCATCTCTTAATTGGTTTGTCCACTCGCCAACTTTTTTACCAATGCTTTGACCAACAATGTCGCCACCAACGCCACCTAAAACACCGCCAACAAGTCCGCCTATCAACGTTCCGACAACAGGAATGACACTACCAACAGCCGCGCCAAGTGCTGCACCGCCTAATGCACCGCCAACAGCCCCAGTGAATCCGCCAACAATGCGACCGCTTTCTTTGTCTTTTTCGGATTGCGTTTTGTCACTGTCTGCATTGTCTGATAACTCGCCAGCAACCAGTGCCCCCCCGATTAGCGCACCTAAAATGGGAATGCGCTTAGCAAGCGATTTTATACCACCACCGCTCGCACCTTGCGCGCTTGTCGGAGGTGTTTTTGAGTCAGGTTTTCCGCTACCCCTTGTGCTAGTTGTACTGCCAACGGTTGTTGTTTTTGCGTTGCCGCCAACACTTGGTATAACCTTGCCAACAGTTGCCATTATCAGCTTGCCAATGGCAGCCAGTATTGCGCCTAATGCCGCGATAACAGGCATAAGCAACATGCCAAAACCCGAGAGCAGCTTCCCCCAAATTGATTCACTGCTTGCAATGGGCTTGTCAATTAACTCTTGTAGCTTTTTCTGCGTTTTTTTGTCGCGCTTGCTGGCTGTGTTTTCGCTAATGGTTGCGCTAGAAAATAAGCGTTTCAATAAACTTGTTTGTTTATTGTCTTCTTTGCTTTTACGAAGCCAAGACAGGGCTTTTAATCCCCGATTAAGCGGTGTAAAAACCTCCGATGCTGCGGCAATGACGGGATCAAGTTGGGAGTTGTTACTAAGCGCTCCCTCAATCGAATCGCTGATTTTTTCAGCCATTAAATTGCTACTCTGCCTGTCCTTGATGCTGTCAGTGCCAGTGGCTGAGGTGGTGGTATCGGTGCTTTTATCTTTCGATACAAAGCGACCGCCACTATCACGAACAGGGGTTACTGTTGTCGAATTGACCGAACGGCTTAAAAGCTTTTCTGAGCTATCGGTTCTTGATGAATCGCTGTTATTGCTTGTGCTACTCTGCCTGTCCTTGATGCTGTCAGTGCCAGTGGCTGAGGTGGTGGTATCGGTGCTTTTATCTTTCGATACAAAGCGACCGCCACTATCACGAACAGGGGTTACTGTTGTCGAATTGACCGAACGGCTTAAAAGCTTTTCTGAGCTATCGGTTCTTGATGAATCGCTGTTATTGCTTGTGCTACTCTGCCTGTCCTTGATGCTGTCAGTGCCAGTGGCTGAGGTGGTGGTATAGTAATTGTTGATCGTACTATTTGAGTTAATCGCTCCTCTGCTCTCAGTATAGCCTGTGGTTGCCGTAACGGTGTTATTTGTATTGCTTAACGTTGGTGTAACAGCCTCTGATATGCGACCTAATCCATTCTTGGTAAGGAAGTCTAAAATAGCCCGCGTGTTCTGTGATATGTCTTCTAGTTCGTCATTTTTTCGTACAAACTCAGCAACCACTTCGCCAATTAAAAAGCCTTGGTCATCGCACTTTAGTTTAGATTCGTTTATCATTTTTTTACCAACCAAAGAAAGTGTCTATTTGCTTAAAGGTCATCGAGACTTCGTGAAGGTCATGCTCGTGTCGCGACAAGCTATTTGTCATTGCTTGCGCTCTAAACCAGCCTTTATCCTCGTAACCAGCCTGACCATCGTCAATAACGCCATGCACAATCCTAATGCGAATGGCATAATTAGACGGCAATCCAGCCGTACCGTCTGTAGGCGCTGATTCGGCTGCGTGATTCTTAAACCATGCCTTTAGCGTCCCCCGCATGTCATCGTAAGCAGTCACGGACAGATCAATCGCTTCAGACGAATCAATTAAATCAACGTATGCTGTTCCCAGCTTTTCGCTTGTGCTATTAGTCTGTACAGACGGGTAATCCACGGACGTTGCCAGTAGGTGCAAAACAGCTGATTCGTGCGCTGTAAGCTTGCTTGATACTTCGATTAGAAAAAGGTTTTTTTTCGTAAGCTTCGTAAATCGGTGTTGATTGAAAATGTCGATGGCTCGATTAAGGGTCACGCCCGAAAAAACAGGGTTATCAAAAGCGTTCAGCTTGCCCATTGCCGCATTGCCACTTATGCTATCTGCAAACTTGTTTAACGCCCCGCCTCGAATAAGTGACGCGCCTAGGTCGTCAAAGTCTCCGCTGGCGGCTTTGTCGATAGCGCCACCGTAGGTGTTTAAGGCATTCATCGCGTCCGATGGGAGGTGCTTATTAACCATACGAGAAACAGCCGAACCACCGATACCGCCCAGCGCCTTGCCTGTATTTCCACCAACAGCGCCTGCAATTGCTTTACTGGCACTTGATCCAGCATTGCCTAAAGACTTTGCTAAGTCAGACATAGGCGTGTCGCCACCAAGACTAGCCGCTAACTGACTGGTAATTTTGTCATACAGGCTCATCGTCGCCACCGTAACTAGCCGCGTCGTCAGCGCCTAAAGTTGGGCTAGGGGCATCGACAATAGCTGAGTAGCTTTCAGCCAAATCGTCGTCAACCAGCATGGATTTTGACAAAAACACCTTCACGATTTCTTTATTTGCGCCCATGTCTTTGAGTTGTTGAATGGTTTGCGCAAGTTGCATACCGCTACTCATCGCATCCAGCCTTGTTCGTTGTCTTTCTGATTCGAGTGCGGAGATGTTGCCGTAAAAATTAACCACCCACGGCTTGTTTTTGGGGTCGTAAGAATCTAAGCCTTTCTTGATTAAGTGAACCTCGATGATGTGATCGAATAGCTCTGATAATGCCGTTCTTAAAATGCGCCCACGTTCTGCCGCTTGTGCCGAAACCCTAAAAAAGCCACCGTCGCCTAACCCGCCACTAAGCTGATCTGCAAACCCAAGCATCGACAAATCAACGCCTAACGCGCCCGATAGCATTTTTGCGTGTAGCAACACGTCATCAATCTGAATGTTAGACGTTCTTGCATTGGAACTTGCGCCTGCCACGGTTAGCATTTGCTTCTCATCAAACACAGGGATGATGTGTCGGATGCGTTCCATGATAGGTCTGTTTTGCGCAATTGCTGTTTGCGCCACTTGCTGTGACTGCTCCATCATCAATTTAACGTTGCTTAAAAACTTTCGCTGTTGCTCAACCGTCATGGTGTTCATGTTGGCAAGCAACACCTGCTCATCAATCGAATCTAGCCATCTTTGACCGACCAATCCCAAAAGTGATGATGTGAAGTTTGCGTAAGGTGCTTCAGCTGGCACTAAAAAGCTACCGCCTGCACTGCTTGGCATCATCGACCAGTCGTTAGGATCGTCAAGCCTGAGCGATGACAAGTAAGCTTTTTCAATGTCGCCAACTTGTGGCACGTATGCCAACCTAGGAAGCTTAACGCGCCCAATTTGTAACGCATCGAACTTATCGAAAAACTCATTACCACTGTAAACGACATAGCCCTGTGTTTTACCCGCCCGTTCAAACGGCTGCACCAGTTGCGGACGCAACAACTCTCCCACATACAAATCCACCACGCCTTCTTTTTCTCGGGTGTTAATGCGCACGTAAGCATCGCCAAAGGCGGCAGAGGTATAAGCAAGCTGAAACGCTGTTTTATTGAGCAAGGGGACAATATCGGAAGCAATATCTTCAACCAGTTTTTGTGTTTTCTTGTCGCGCGAAGCTTCTGTTGTTGGCTCAATAAAAACCAACTGCCCTGTGGTCTCATGCCCACCTAACGCCGACGTTGCCAGTAACTGCAAGGCAAGCGACACAATGGAATGCGATTCCATTTCTGCCCACTTAGAATACACCTGTTCTCGTGTTTTCAAGTCCTTGCCAGAAAAAGCAATCATGCTAGACATGCTAGAGGGCATCGCGCCAAACTGCATAGCCGTCTGAGGGGTTATTTCTTGCGTGACCTGCTCAGGCGCTTTAGAACCAAACAATCGAGATAGAAAACCGTTTTTCTGTGCCATAAAAAAAGCCCATAGTAATATGGGCTTTATGATATGCGCTTAAAGGTTGCTTTTATGGCGGGTTTTCCTTGTTATTGCACATTGGCTACCCCCAAAAGCTATCTTGATCAAGTGGTGATAAGTCCTCATCACCATAAGATAAGTCATCATCTTCAAATTCGCTAAATTCGTTTGAGCTATCCAGCGTTGCCGTTGTGGCATTAATCGGCTCAAATGCAGAATGACTTACTTTCATGCCCATAATAACATGCGTTATTTTTTTGTCTGGTGAAACAATCACAAGTTGATTTTGACTCCCAGTATACGCTGTCGCCTTTTTATATCCTGCCTTGATGAAAATTTCAGCAGCCTCTTTGGCATAGCGGGAATTAACCATGACAATAGAATCGCCCAGCTCAATGTTTATAGGGTTAAGCTTAAACCAAACTTTGCTGCCAATTTTTGTTGTTGATTTAGTATGTGCCGCTAGTTTTAGTATATCTATTGGGTAAATATCGCCTTGGCTCTTTGGCTCTCTTGGTAACACACGCTCCCAGTCTGG
>DZAT01000008.1 GCA_022736205.1 Thiomicrospira cyclica | reverse complement strand
ATGCCAGCTGATTTACAATCAGTCCCCTTTAGCCACTTGGATACCCCACCAATTCTGTTAATGATACGCAAATGATCAATCGGGGTCAAGTCTTATCTTACAAAAACACCAGATTTTCGCCTTGAACATCAACTTTAATCTCGGAGCCTGCCACATACCGCCCTTGCAATAACTGCATCGCAAGGCTGTTTTCAAGGTACTGAGAAATCGCACGCTTGAGCGGACGCGCACCGTAAATAGGATCAAATCCTAGTTCACCCAACAAGTCCATCGCTGCATCACTAATACTAAGCGTTAATTCTCGTGCACGTAAGCGCGATTGCAAACCAGCCAACTGAATACCGACAATATGACGAATTTGTTCGCGTCCTAACGGATGGAAAACAATGCTTTCATCGATACGGTTAATAAACTCGGGACGGAAGTGACCACCCACAACCTCCATGACGGCAGCTTTCATCCCTTCATAGTCCGACTTACCTGACAATTCGGTAATAATATGCGAGCCTAAATTTGAGGTCATCACAATCACGGTATTACGGAAATCGACCGTTCTGCCCTGTCCATCGGTTAAGCGTCCATCGTCCAATACTTGTAACAAGACGTTGAAGACATCGGCATGCGCTTTTTCAACTTCGTCCAACAAAATAACCGAATAAGGCTTGCGACGCACCGCCTCAGTTAAATAACCACCTTCTTCATAACCAACATAACCAGGAGGCGCACCGATTAAACGCGCAACCGAATGTTTTTCCATAAACTCTGACATATCCAAGCGAATTAAGGCTTCGTCTGTATCGAACATAAAACGCGCCAAGGCCTTGGTTAACTCCGTTTTACCGACACCCGTTGGCCCTAAGAACAAGAAAGAGGCGCTGGGTTTATTGGGATCCGACAAGCCAGCTCGTGCTCGACGAATGGCATTCGCCACGGCACTTACCGCCTCTTTTTGACCGATAACAGAGGCTTGTAATTCGTCTTCCATGCGTAGCAAACGATCTCGCTCACCTTCCATCATGCGCGCAACAGGAATACCTGTCCAACGCGATACGACTTCAGATACTTCTTCATCAGTCACTTTATTACGCAACAACTGATGTGGTACACCGCCTTCCTGCGCTTCTTCCGCCTCGGCATCTTTCAGTTGCTTTTCGAGTTCGGGAATCTTGCCGTATTGCAACTCAGACATCTTACCTAAATCACTGGTACGACGCGCTGCCTCTAAGTCGGTACGTGCCTGCTCTAAGGCTTCTTTGATGTGTTTTGCGCCAGCAAGTGCCGCTTTTTCTTTTTTCCAAATGGTCTCTAAATCGGAATATTGCTGTTCGAGCTTGCCAATTTCTTCTTCCAAAATAGCACGACGCTTTTTGGAAGCATCGTCTTTTTCCTTTTTCAGCGCTTCACGCTCAATCTTTAACTGAATGAGGCGACGCTCTAAGGTATCCATAGACTCTGGCTTAGAGTCAATTTCCATACGAATACGACTTGCTGCTTCATCAATTAAGTCAATCGCTTTATCGGGCAATTGGCGACCACTAATGTAGCGATGAGATAATGTTGCGGCAGCAACAATTGCGGGATCAGTAATTTGTACACCGTGATGCACTTCGTACTTTTCTTTTAAACCACGTAAGATAGCAATCGTATCTTCAACGCTCGGCTCATCGACTTGAACCTTTTGAAAACGACGTTCTAAGGCTGCATCTTTTTCGATATATTGGCGGTACTCATCTAATGTCGTTGCACCGATACAATGCAACTCGCCACGCGCGAGAGCTGGCTTGAGCATGTTACCCGCATCCATCGCGCCATCGGCCTTACCCGCGCCAACCATGGTATGGATTTCATCGATAAACAGAATAATCTGCCCTTCTGCTTTGCCAACTTCTTTTAATACCGCTTTTAAGCGTTCTTCAAAATCACCACGGAATTTCGCACCTGCCAGTAAAGCCCCTAAATCGAGCGACAACACACGCTTATTGCGCAAGCCTTCTGGAACTTCACCATTAACAATGCGCTGTGCCAAGCCTTCGACAATGGCGGTTTTACCAACACCTGGCTCACCGATAAGAACAGGGTTGTTTTTGGTGCGACGCTGCAATACCTGAATAGCGCGACGAATTTCTCCATCACGTCCAATGACAGGATCTAACTTGCCCGCTTCGGCACGCGCGGTTAAATCTAAGGTGTACTTGTCGAGTGCTTGACGGCTTTCTTCGGCATTCTGATCTTTCACGGTTTCGCCTCCACGGATTTCGGTTAGAGCTTGGGTAAATTTTTCTTGCGTTAAACCAGCTTGACGCAACGTATCAGCAAGACTGTCTTTACTGTCGAGCAAGGCTTCAATAAATAGCTCGCTGGCAATGTAAACGTCGCCATGCTTCGTCGCGAGCTTTTCCATCTGGTTCAATGCGCGCGCCGAGGCTTGCGACAAATGAATATCAGACGAACCTTGCACCTGCGGCATTTTAGCAAGCTGTTGCGACAATGCTTGTTGCAATGGCGTAATGGCAACACCAGACAGCCGCAACAAAGGTAACAGCGAGCTACTACTCGGCTGCGTTAGCGCAAGCAAAATATGAATGGGTTCAATAAATTGGTGATTATTTTCGGAGGCAAGCGATTGCGCAGATTGCAAGGCTTGTTGGAATGCAGAGGTGAACTTATCAATTGTCATAAACACATCTCCAATGAATTTCTATTGGAATGTCTATGGGGACAGAAGTCAAAAAATTCAAGGGATAGCGGTTATTGCTAACCCTTGAAGAAGGGATGGACAATAAAACAATTAACGAGACAAAGCTGACTGCCAAACGCGTGATGCCTGCGGGCGACGTGGTGAGGAGCTTGTTGGCTGCAACCAACGCAACAAACCAGACATAAGCTTAACCGATGACGATTGACGCTTAACGGTCTTGCCTACCCACATTTGACGACGCTCAGACCAAACCAATTTAACTTGCATGATATTTACTCCAAACTATTTATACTTACGCATTAACCCGACTAGCACCCCAACAATCCGCCATTCGCCCTCGGGACGAATAATAGGATAGTCAGGATTTTCAGGCTGAAGCACCCAAAATCCCGCTTCTTTAGCTAAAGTCTTAAGGGTAACTTCACCCTCAATTTCAGCAATGACAATATCACCCACTTTGTAATGGGCGGTGGTATCAATAACCACCATATCGCCATCACGAATCCCTGCGTTAATCATCGAATCCCCCTTAACAGGGACTAATAAACTACTCGCTGGGTTGTTAATTAAGTAACGATCAACTGCCATGCCATCAGGCGCATCGCCTTCGGCAAGGCTGGGCATACCCGCTCGTACTGCCGATTGTGTCAGCGGGCGCTCAAAAAACTTTTCTTCTGGCGCGACACGTCGATCTGGCGTTTTGGACAAAAAGCCTTCATCAACCAACCGCTTAACCAACGCATGAACTGCCGATTTAGATGCCAAGCCCAATACCTCTGCCATGGTGCTGTAGGAAGGCAAAGCACGATGATCGCGGTAGTAGTCTCTCAGTTTACTGAGATAGATTGAATCTTTTTTCATAAAGTACTTCTTACAGAACGTTTGTTCTTATTATTATCGAACGTTTGTTCTGTGTCAAGCCAAAACAGAACGAAAGTTCTTATTTTTAACCCTTGATTTTTCGGTTAGAATAAGATGACCATCATTTAAAAGTCATACCATAGACAGATAAAGCGAAAATCAAAAGAGAAAGCAGCATGAAAACAGATGAATTATTGTCCCGTTGGCAAAGGGTTAAACGGCATATTGAACAGATTGCTTTAACTTATCAGCGTAAGCCTGAAGCGATTCAACTCTTAGCAGTGAGTAAATTTCATCCTGTCGATGCGATTGCTACCTTAGCGCAAGCAGGACAAATCGCTTTTGGTGAAAATTATGTACAAGAGTTGTTCGACAAGGCAAACGTCCTCAAAGAAACAGAGATCGACTGGCATTTTATTGGTCCGTTGCAATCGAACAAGTGCAAAGAGGTCGCCATAACGGCAACCATGATGCACAGTTTAGACAGAATAAAACTGGTTGAACCCTTAGCGCGTTTTCGTCCCGCTCATTTGCCACCTCTAAAAGTATTGTTGCAGGTGAATATTGATGATGAAACCAGCAAGTCAGGTGTACATGGGTTCGATGAACTGTTGATCTTAGCTAAAGCGGTATTAGCACAGGAGCGACTTGAGTTATGTGGATTGATGACCATCCCAGCACCACGCTGCAATCTTGCCGAACAATGTCTGCCGTTTGCGCATTTACGTATGCTACGCGATAAACTGGAGCAGTCGTTGGACATTGCACTACCTGAATTATCGATGGGGATGTCTGCTGATCTTGAAGCAGCAATTGCCGAAGGTGCTACAATAGTGCGCGTGGGAACGGATATCTTCGGATCGCGTCCTGTAAAATAAATTCTGAATGGAGTTTGAATATGCTCGCAAACACACTAACGTTTATCGGCGGCGGCAATATGGCTCGCAGCTTAATTGCTGGCTTATTGGCAAATGGTGTTGCCGCTAGTCGTATTCGCGTCGTCGATCCTAATGAATCGCAACGACAATTACTGTCAAATATGGGTGTTGCGGCTTACGGCACACAAGAAGAAGCGCTCACAGGAAGTGATGTGATTGTGTTAGCCGTCAAACCGCAAGTAATGGCAAGCGTGGCACATTCCTTGGCTGCCTTTGTGAAGCAATACAAACCATTGGTGGTTTCTGTCGCCGCGGGTATTCGCTGTACCGACCTAAGTCGTTGGTTAGGTGGCGATGCTGCTGTTGTACGCACTATGCCCAATACACCCGCGTTAGTTGGCTCTGGCGCTACAGGACTTTATGCCAATGGTTTGGTCACAAAGGATCAAAAAGGACAAGCAGAGTCGTTAATGCGTGCCGTTGGCGTAAGTATCTGGGTGAACGATGAAGCCCAAATTGATGCTGTTACCGCACTTTCTGGTTCGGGTCCTGCCTATTATTTCCTAATGATGGAAGCAATGATTGCAGCGGGCGAACAGCTTGGATTAGACAGCAAAACAGCAACATTACTCACGGTACAAACCGCACTTGGTGCAGCCAAAATGGCAATTGAAAGTCAATCGTCCCCTGCTGAACTACGCGCACAGGTAACTTCGCCCAATGGTACAACCGAAAAGGCAATTCAGTCGTTTGAGCAGAGCAACCTATCTGGTGTTGTCTTATCTGCGATGCAAGCAGCACAAAATCGCGCCGTCGAAATGGCGACACAATTAGGAGCACAAGCATGACACCTACCAGCCAAGCCGGCTTTTTTGCCCTACAGTTTATTATCGACATCGTGGTTTTTTTCTTTGTGCTACGTGTTGCATTGCGCTTGTCGATGGCTAATCCGCGCAGCCCTTTTGTACAAGGCGTGGCGACACTCACCAACCCCATGTGTCGTCCATTGGCGAAGTTTGTACCCTACAATCCGCGATGGGATTTTGCAGCGCTGTTATGGGCATTCGTGTTACAGGGTGTTTACTACGGCTTGTTGGCGTTGATGCTTGGCAAAGACTACGCACCAGCAGGTTTAATTGTGCTGACCTTATCTGACTTACTCGCGGCATTTTTGAACTTATGGTTTTTAAGCATCATTGCTGAAGCAATTTTGAGTTTTATTCGCCCCGTTCAACACGATCCAAACCTAAGCTTTATTAGTGACTTGAATCGCCCGATCTTAACCCCATTGCGTCGCATCTTGCCCAATATGGGCGGACTGGATTTATCCCCCATCGCTGCCTTATTTTTACTCAAAATAAGTGAAATTTTGTTAGTTGGCTGGTTGAGCGAATTGGGTAAGCAATTGGTTTAATTAATGGCTGGTGCTTATTACAAAGGCGATGTGTTGCATGTTCACGTCGTCGCGCAACCCAAAGCCAGCAAAAGCGAGATTGTCGACTGGCAAGAAGATGAGCTTAAGGTTCGACTGGCAGCACCGCCTGTTGATGGTGCTGCCAATACCGCACTCATCGAAGCCTTTGCCAAATGGTGCAAGGTACGCAAATCAGCAATTACACTGGTCAACGGGCAAACCAGTCGGCACAAACACCTTGCTATTGATTCGCCGACACAAGTCCCCGAAGTCATTACACAACGCTTGAACGTGTTATAATTCTTTCCATTTTGATGCCTATGGAACGCGACGCGATGACGACTGCATCCCCTAATAATCACTCTTTTCCCGACAATTCTGTTGGTATCGTTGTTCCGCAAACTTTTGTGATCAACGAACCGTTGGACTTGGTATGCGGTGCAACCCTTCCAAACTATCAGCTGGTGTACGAAACCTACGGTGCACTCAATAGCGACGCAAGCAATGCGGTACTGATCTGCCATGCGCTGAGTGGCGACCATCATGCTGCTGGCTATCACAGCACCACCGATGCCACGCCTGGATGGTGGGATCATTACATCGGCCCGAACAAGGCGATTGATACCAACCGTTTTTTTGTGGTTGGCGTCAATAATATTGGCTCGTGCCGTGGCTCGACTGGGCCTGCCAGCATCAACCCTGACACCCAACAAGCCTACGGCCCTGACTTTCCAATGGTTACGTGTCGCGACTGGGTAGTGACACAAGCTAAGCTTGCGGACATGCTCGGCATATCACAATGGGCGGCGATTGTCGGCGGCAGTTTGGGCGGTATGCAAGTGCAACAGTGGGCGATTGATTTACCTCATCGGTTGCGTCATGCGGTGATTATTGCTTCTGCACCTAAGTTGTCGGCACAAAATATTGCCTTTAACGAAGTGGCACGTCAGGCAATTATGAAAGACCCCGATTTTCATGGTGGACGCTTTTTAGCGCACGACACGCTACCCAAGCAAGGCTTGATGCTGGCGCGCATGCTGGGACACCTCACTTATTTGTCGGACGATTTAATGGGCAGCAAATTTGGGCGTGAACTGCGCACAGGCAGTCTCAAGTATAACTACGAAGTCGAGTTTCAGGTCGAAAGCTATCTACGCTATCAAGGCGAAAAATTTGCCACCAAAATGAACTTCGATGCCAACGCTTATTTGCTGATGACCAAAGCGCTGGATTATTTCGACCCTGCCAGCGAACACGGCGATGATCTTGTCGCCGCATTAAGCCATATTCAAGCCGAATCTCTGGTGGTTTCCTTTACTTCCGATTGGCGTTTTTCGCCCGCCCGCTCACTCGAAATTACCCGTGCGTTGGTGCAAGCTGGCAAACGCGTTACTTATACCGAAGTGGAGTCGGAACATGGACACGATGCCTTCTTGCTTCCGAACAGTTACTATGAGCAACTCTTTAGTGCCTATATGAATCGAATTGCAGCGGAGTTTAGCGCATGAAAGCACATCATCTAAAAGCAGAATTTGATTTACTGCTCGACTGGATTCCACAAGGTGCACGCGTACTCGATTTGGGCTGTGGCAATGGCGAGTTGCTCGCTTATTTAAACACGCATAAACGCGTCAAAGGTGTTGGGCTAGAAATGGATGCACTGGCGATTGTCGGCAGCATTAATAATGGTGTGGATGTCATTCAAGCAGACTTAAACAGCAGCAACCTTGTTGAGCTATTTGGTGAAAATGCCTTTGACGTGGTATTGACGACACAGACCGTACAAGCCATGCAGCGCCCCGATCAGCTGATCGACAGCATGATTACCGTAGGAAAACGTGCCATTGTCACCTTCCCTAACTTTGGCTACTGGCGCAATCGCTTACAAATGATATTCGAGGGAAAAATGCCCGTGTCAGAAGCGCTGCCACACCAATGGTACGACACCCCCAATACCCACTTATGCACCTTTTCAGATTTCGAGCAGCTTTGTACCGATAAAAACATCTCTATTATCGAGCAGCGTGTGCTCGGTAAAGAATTGGGTTTTGTCGCGCAACTTGTACCGAACTTATTTGGTGAAGTCGCGCTTTATCACATCGAAAAAGGCTTTGGTGGTTAAAAATGAGTTACCTATTTAAAGTATTCAGTATCGCCCTGTTGGGTGCAAGCTTTTTGATACTATCGGGTTGTTTTGGCAGTGGCAGTAAGCCAGAAGTGGAAGCAGCCAGTAAAAAACAAAACGCACTCGAAGTCGAGACCTTATTATCTCAATCGGTTTTTTTGCGTCCCGCGCTTCCTGGTGAGCGCAGTATGTATATTCGTTTCACCTCGACTGCCGACAAGCCCGTTGACTTAGAAGGATTGCAAAAACAATTAGCTGAGCGCTTCCGAGCGAAGGGTTTTCGTATTACTTCACCTGAAAATGCTAACTTTATGTTGCAAATTAATGTGTTGTCGATTAGTAAAACAACCAAATCGCTCACTAAAGAAGCCGTAACCAATGGCTTCGGCGCAGCCGTTGCTGTTGCCAACGCTGCCATTGGTCCTGCTGGACAAGTTGTTGGGACAGCGGCACAGAGCGCAACTAATGTGTTCTTTAAAGACTACTACTTCAATATGGTAACGGATATTCTGATTACCGAGCGCATACCGCGCATCAACCAACTCAAAGGCGAGCCAAGCGAAGAAGCTAAGTGGAAGGAAAGCCCAACACGAGCGCTATCGTCAGCGAAAGACACTAACGCTAACCAAGATGAGTGTATTGATAACTTAGAAGAGAATTTATTAAGGGTGCTGAACGGGTTGTTTTAATCCCAACCAAAATAAAACCCGTATATGACGGGTTTTATTTTTGATCTTGATCACAAACAAACGCTTATTTCAGCATGCCCTTCAAGGCATCCGCTGCTTTTTCTTCAGGGGTTGGTTCTTTTTTAACACCTAACGCACCAGCAGCTGCACCCATCAATGCACCATTACCGCTATTTCCACCGCCCATTAGCGCAGCAGCCGAACCTAAGTTGCCACCGCCACCTAATGCGCCTGCTGCAACACCCATGGTTGAGGTGTTCGATGAGCCGCCCAACGCATCAGGTACTTTAATACCCGCTAATTCTGCCGCTTGCTTTGCCGTGTCCACATTCAGCTCAATTGCCGTCGCAGAAAATGCGCTCATGCCCAACATCATGGCTAAAATCGTTACTCTTTTCATCATTATTCCTTTTCGCTAATAATATCTACGTCTACAGCCACCTTCTGCAACAACACCGCATAGAAGCCATCCATGCCGTGTAAATCGGGGCGCAAAGCTAAAGCGCCAGCTTCGGTAAAAGCACTGTCGGGTAAGTTGTAACCTTTTTGCGCTAATGCCGCTTGTGCTGGCAAACGTGTAAACTGGTTATTCGTTGCTAAAAACGCCTGCACAATAGCTTCATTTTCAGCATCAAGTAAAGAACAGGTGGCATAGACGATATAACCACCGTCGCGCACCAAACGCGCTGCCGATGTCAGTACCGACAATTGCGTTTTATTGAGATTTTCTAACCCCAAATCACGCCATTTCATGTCGGGGCTACGTCGCCATGTGCCACTGCCAGAGCAAGGTGCATCGACCAGCACCGCATCTTGTGTGCCTTTGAATTTTTTTAGCTTGGCATCGGTTTCGCTGGCAATGGGCATAATGCGCACATTATCCACGCCCGCACGCGCTAAACGTGGACGCATACGATCGAGACGATGCTCAGACACATCACAAGCCGTTAAGCTGCCCTTATTGCCCATCGCTGCAGCGAGTTGTAAGGTTTTACCACCCGCACCCGCACAAAAATCAATCACCTTCTGACCTGTCGATACAGGCAACAACGCCCCCACGACCTGACTGCCTGCATCTTGCATCTCGAAACCACCATTTTGGAAGGCATCGGTACGAAATAAAGGGGAACGACCTTTCTGACGCAAGGCATTCGGCACACCGTCAATCGGTGCAACCTCAAAACTGAGCTTAGTCAATGCTGCCTGTACGCTCGCTGTATTGGTTTTGATGGTATTAATGCGAATATCTGCCGATGCAGGCGATAACAACGACTGCGCCAAGGCGATGGTGCTCTCTTCACCCCATTGCGCCACCCACGCATCCCATACATCATCGGGCAAGCTGTAGCGCACTGCCAACGGCAAGCTATTGGTTGGTGTTGCACGCAAGGATTCTGCAATTTCTTTTGCCATGGTTTCATCCATATAGGCAAGCAAAGCACGTTGTGACAGCCCTTGCTGCATCATCAACAACGCACCAACACGACGCTGATAACCTGGCCAACCTTGTGAAAAATCGCCTAAACGCGCATCGATTAAACGCAACTGACGCAATACACCGTAAGTTAGCTCGGCAACTACGCCGCGATCGCGCTTACCCATTTCTTTATGTGCACGAAAGTAGGTGTCCATGCGTGCATCGGCTGGCATACGGGTATCGCCCAAAATCTGCGCTAACAGCTCGGCAGCGCGAATAACGTGTCCGCTACGGATCATTTCTGTAATCATGTTTTCTATTGTCCTGTTATGTTAGTGTGTGGGATTGCCCCTCGTCATTGCTTTCTTCTCGCAGAAGAAAAAACACGCAATAAAAGGCAGTTATCGACGATCTTTATTAAACAGTAAACGCTGACCTGCTGGCTTGTGTACTGTCTCACCATTACGATACACCACTTCGCCATTAACCAACGTCTTACAAATGGTGCTGCTAAAGGTATGACCATTAAACGGTGACCAGCCACACAAGTAAGCCAACTGATCTGGGGTATCCGTCGTCGACTGATTCATATCCACCAAGACCAAGTCCGCCCAATAACCTTCGCGAATAAAACCACGATCAATCATGCCATAACGACGTGCAACAGCATGCGATGTCTTAGCTACCACTTCTTCTAAGGTAAATACGCCTTGCTTCACCATATCGAGTAACGCGGGTAAAGCATACTGAACCAACGGCAAACCAGAGGGTGCTTTGAAGTAGCTTTGTTGCTTTTCATCCCAAGTATGAGGTGCATGGTCGGTAGCAATCACATCAATACGACCATCTTTAACCGCAGCACGCAAGGCATCACGATCTGCTTGGGTTTTAATCGCTGGATTACATTTAATTAATGCACCTAAACGATCGTAATCAGCATCAGTAAACCACAAATGATGCACACAAGCTTCGGCAGTAATACGCTTGTTCGCCAAATCACCAGCTGCGAACAAATCCAACTCTTCTTTGGTGGTTAAATGCAACACGTGCAACTGTGCATCAAACTGTTTTGCCAAACCCACCGCTAAGGAAGATGAGGCATAACAAGCTTCGCGTGAACGAATTTCGCCATGCAAGTTAAATGGCACTGCATCACCATGCTTGGCGCGTGCTTTTTCTTCGTTGGCTAAAATCATCGGCGTATTTTCGCAATGGGTAGCGATGAGTGCGGGTGCATCACGAAAAATGCCTTCGAGCGTCTTCGCTTCGTCCACTAACATATTCCCCGTCGACGCGCCCATAAACACCTTCACACCACAGACGGTTTCGGGATTCATGGCACGAATTTCATCGAGATTATCGTTGGTGGCACCCATATAAAATGAGTAATTTGCAAACGACTTGCCAGCCGCAAGCTGATACTTGTCTTCAAGCGTCGAGCGCGTCACTGCTGCTGGTTTGGTGTTTGGCATTTCCATATAGCTGGTAATACCACCCATTACCGCCGCTTTCGACTCGGTTGCAATGCTACCTTTGGTTGTTAAGCCTGGTTCACGAAAATGCACTTGATCATCAATCATACCTGGCAATAAATATCGACCCGCTGCGTCAATGACACACTCAGCTTCGGCAGAAATATGCTTGCCAATTTTTTCGATACGACCATGACGAATTAAAATATCGGCTTGTTGAATGATACCTTCGTTAACCACGGTGGCATTAGTAATGATTAAACTCGACATGACGACTCTTCTGCAATAATGATAGGATAGTAGAAATATAGCAGATTACAAGGAAACTAGCATGTTAAAACGCATTCTAATCGCCCCTTTCGTGTTGATTATTCGCGCTTATCAAGTTTTAATTAGCCCCTTGCTAGGACCACGATGTCGCTTTTATCCGAGTTGCTCGCATTACAGCATTGAGGCATTACAAGAAAAAGGGCTTTTTGTCGGCAGTTGGTTAGCGATTAAACGCATTGCGCGCTGCCATCCAGGCAACCCTGGTGGTATCGATTTGGTTCCTGGCACTGAGCATAAGCATCAGTGCTCCGAAAACTGTCATCACGATAAAGACGGAACGGGCTGATAACCAGCATCGATGCCTTTGCAGACAATACTCACCGCATCATGTGGGTGCAGGCTTTCCATATGGTCAACGCGCAACCAAAAGTCGGCATAATCACGCTCGACATCTAGTGACGACTGTAACCGACGTGCCGCATCTTCGCAGAACATCAGATTAGCACCATTCAGACGAGCAAACTCTTGCTCATCTTCACGCTTTACCGCTGCTTGTACCGCTGTTTTAAGCGAACCTTCGATCACCGACACTAAGCCCGACAAATCAAATACGTTTGACAATGTATTCGTTAAGGTGACACGAACTTTCGCTGTCGAACGCTGAGAGTGCGGTGTTGCACAAACCCCTTCACTCGTACCCAACCACGCATAAACTTCTGCCTGAGTTAGATTCTCGCGACCTGTAAAATCCTCACTAAACTGATCTTGAATGAGCTGACGCGCTAAAGCAGCCGAACACGGACAAGTTGATGAATAAGGCACTTCTACTTGCATCTCGAGTACGATCTGTCCATCGCGCAAAGTGCCACGAATAATCGCTGGGTAGTTTTTCCACCCACTATTGCCAGATAAAAGTGACCCACGACGCTCGTAATAATCGAAACGATACTCGACAAATGCCGCTGTCGAAAGCCCATGATGCGACTGCACAAATTCACTTAACATTGCGGTTAAACTGCTTGGTGTTAGCGCCTCACTGCTTGCTTTATCTAACATCAGATACAAGCGAGACATATGAATGCCTTTACTGGCAGGGTCTGCCAAATTCACATACGCCTGCACACGTGCTAACGAACGCACAGCATCTCCCGTAGCGGTCGCCACACTAACAGGAAGTTCGATTTGTGCCATGCCTACCCAATCTAAGGTTCCTAACGGATTAGATAAGGGCATATTCGCAACATCGGGCATATGAGCTTTTGTCATTTGAACACCAAAAATAGTTTACATAATTAGTCGGGTATTATCGCAACGATAGGATATTTCAGCAAGTAGCAACAACGCAAGATGTCAGCGTAATAGGTTTTATCGGTTTTTAATGGCGACCTGTACTCCCAAATCCCCCTTCTCCACGCTCACTCGCATCGTCAAAGGATTCGACCCACTGCCAAGCCGCTTGTACCACGGGAATAAACACCAGTTGCGCTAATCGCTCATTAGGATTGATGGTAAATGATTCTGTACCGCGATTCCAAACCGAAATTTTCAATTCACCTTGATAGTCAGAATCGATTAAGCCGACTAAATTTCCTAACACGATACCATTTTTATGCCCCAATCCTGAACGGGGTAAAATCACAGCTGCTAATGACGGATCGGAAATATGAATCGCCAAACCTGTTCCGACCAAGGTGACCGCATTCGCAGCAAGCTCGAGCGGAGCATCAATACAAGCACGTAAATCTAACCCTGCAGAACCTGCTGTGCCATATTCTGGTGCTGGAATGTCGACACCAATACGTGGCGATAATTTGCGAATTTGGATAGGCGTTTTCATGAACTGTTCTCTTAATATAAATACTTAACTTCGAAATTATAACATTCGACTCGTAACAGATAAAGAAAACCGCCCCGAAGGGCGGCATATTATAGTCCCCTCTCCCGCCAGGAAAGGGCTAGGGTGAGGGTGTCTTAAAACTCACCCCATTCATCACTACTGCTTTTCTTAGCGGGTGCGGGCAAAGCTGCTGGCTTTTTAGCTGGCGTAGTGTGTACGCGTGCTGACAGGCGACTGGGCGCTGCATTCGAACGATGATTTTGTTGTTGTCCTGTCTTAAAGAACGCCATGTCGTTGCGTAGGTTGTTGGCTTCGGTTGTTAGGCTTTCTGCTGCTGCAGTCGTTTCTTCGACCAAGGCAGCATTTTCTTGCGTCACACGGTCGATATCGGCAATGGCTAAATGCACCTGACTAATGCCCACGCTTTGCTCATTACTGGCATTTGCAATCTCTTCGATCATACCTGCAACGTGCTGAATCGAACCCGCAATGCCGTTAAGCATCTCGCCCGACTTGTCGGCAAGCTGAGTTCCGTTTTCGATACGGGTTACGCTGTCGGTAATTAAGGTTTTGATGTCTTTGGCTGCATCGGCAGACTTTCCTGCTAAGGCACGCACTTCCGAAGCAACGACGGCAAAACCACGACCATGCTCACCAGCACGCGCCGCTTCGACCGCTGCGTTCAGCGCTAACAAATTGGTCTGGAAAGCAATGCTGTCGATAATGGTGACAATGTCGTTAATCTTGGCACTCGACTCTTTAATCGATTGCATGGCAGCGATGGTTTGTTGCATGACTTGCACGCCATCTTTTGCCTGATCTTGCACTTGATTGGTCAGCTCGGCAACCTTGCGAGCATTGGCGGTATTGGCCTGTACTGCCGATGTCATCTGGTTCATGGTCGCACTGGTTTCTTCTAGTGCTGCCGCCTGCTGCTGCACGCGCATTGATAAGTCTGCCGAACCTTGCGATACTTGGCTTGCTGCTTCGTTAACAATGCTCGAGGCCTGAACCGCTTGCGCCACCACACTTCTTAAATGCGCGTTGGTTGCATTCAGCGCATTCTTGGTTTGTTCTAACTGACCCGCAAACTGTGCCTTACACTCATGTGTTAAATCACCTTCTGATTGGTGCTCAACGATGACAGTAATACTCTTCATTGCCAATTCAATCTGATCCATCGACTTGTTCACCTGATTTTTCATCATCAACAAGTCACCCTGACTATCCGCTGTGACGCGACCCGCAAAATCACCCGCTGTCATTTGCGTCATCACAGCATTCAAGTTGGCAATCACCGCATTCAGTGTCTGCATGGTTTGACTGACTGATGCTAACATAGCGCCATATGCACCTGGTGCATTGGTATTAACATTAGTCGAAAACTGACCTTCGCGCAACGCGCTCATTGATACAGATAGTTCTGTCATGACATGAGCAATATTATCGGCAGAGCCATTAATACCTTGCTTTAGGGCATCTAAATCACCAACATATGTATTGCTGATGCGCTGCGAAAAATCACCCGCTGCGATAGCACCAACAACGGCATTAGAATCTGAAACAGCGCGTTCTAAACTTGCAACCATATTATTAAGCGCTTGCGAAACCTGATCCAACTCATCCTGACGTTGTGGCAAACGCGTCTTAAACGACATGCTGTTAGCAACTTGTGTCACACCAGAAACAATATCGCTGATCGCAGATGACACAGTACGAATGACCATCAAAGCAATACCAATTAAGATACCAATCGCTAAGACGGAAATAATCATCATCCAACGATTTGCACTTTCGCTGTTTTCTTTGCCTTCGATTGACGACACTTTGGCTAACTCTTTTTGGTAGTCCACTAAAGCTTGTAAAGCATTACGATACGCCAGACCTTGATCGCGAACCGCAATACTGGTAATAAATTCTGCGGCTTCATCTTCTTTACCCGCTTTGGCCAAGGCGATGGCTTTATTATTACTTTCTCCAACAGGTCCACGCGTTGCCTTGGCATTGGCTAATAATTGCTTGCCTTTCTCACTACGGATATTCGCTTCTAAATATTCAAACGCTTTTTTATTCAGCTCACGATTATCTGCAATGCGCTTTTCAACCGCCTCACGACGTGCGGGGTCTTTGAGAAGTACAATTTCACGCGCATCGCGCTGTAGGGTAACACTGCGAATAATCAGTTTTTCGACTTCGATTAATTTAGGAACTCGATCATCGACAACCTTGTCAAAGTTCACTTGGCAACTATCAATACCCGTCTTACCTGTCCCGAAAACAGCCACTAAACCAGCCACCGACACCAGTGCCATCAACCATAATCTTGCTTTGATTGTCATATCTATTACCTCTTAAAAACAGCATTACCAATAAACAAGCCACCTTAGATATTGATTATACGCATAAGCAAAAACTGAACAAGTATTATTAATACTTTGTCATCAATACTTAATAATAATGAGAAACGCTAGATACGTTCACTATGATCGTTGCCCACTGAGCATCTGCCAAATAACAAATGCTAAGTGTTGCTTCGTGGCGATACCCAAATCCTGTTGCTGCTGAGGCGTTATCAACCATAAATGATTCATATCTTGTTCAAAAGCAGCACCATTGGCGACACTGTTTGCCAATACCGCATCGACACCTTTACGCACTAATTTTGCTTGCGCGTTAGCAAGCACATCGTCTGTTTCGGCAGCAAAAGCAATCACCTTACCGCGATTCGGCTGCTCTGCCGCCCAAGCGACAATGTCTTGGTTTTGCACGAGATTAAGCGTTAGTCCGCCGTCGCCCTGTTTTTTGAGTTTATTGCTGGCAATTCTCTCGACACGATAATCAGCAACTGCCGCCGCCGCAACCATAAAGTCGGTGCCTGTAAAATGACTCTGCACCACTTGTAACATCTGCAGCGCACTGCGCACCCGTATCGTGTTGATGCCTTGAGGGTCTGGCAAAGCGGTGGGACCTGAAATGAGCACCACTTCCGCGCCCATATCCCGCGCTGCTTGTGCTAAAGCGTAACCCATTTTTCCGCTAGAACGGTTACCGATAAAACGCACAGGATCGATGTCTTCGAAGGTAGGACCTGCGGTAATCAGCACGCGCTTACCCGCCAGAATGGGTTCTGGTTGTGATTGTGCCAGTGCGTTGACGATGTCTTGTGGTTCTTGCATTCTACCTACATCCACCTCGCCACACGCCAGACTACCGCTGGCAGGTTCGATCAGTCGCGCACCGCGTTGTTGCAGCAGTGCAAGATTGGTTTGTGTCGCTGGGTGTCGCCACATGTCACCGTTCATGGCAGGCGCAATGACTAACTCGGCCTTGGTTGCCAGCGCTAATGTCGCGAGTAAATCGTCTGCCAAACCGTGCGCCAGTTTTGCCAATGTGTTGGCTGTTGCTGGGGCAATCAATAAGATGTCTGCCCAACGCGCCAATTCGATATGTCCCATCGCTGCTTCAGCATCGGTATCGAACAATGCTGAACGAACAGCAAGACCAGTCACCGCCTGCAATGCCAGCGGCGAGACAAACTGAGCTGCTGATTCGGTCAGGACACATTGCACGCTTGCGCCTGCTTGCACCAACTTGCGTGCTAAATCCACCGTTTTATAGGCGGCAATGCCGCCCGTAATGCCTAAAATGATGTTCTTTGCTACCAGCATCGTCATGCACTAAATACCAAAAACATCATCGAGACTAGAAGCTCCTGCTGCCTTAATGGTATAACGAACCAAATCGTCTTCAGCAGCTGCGTCAATAGAAACCTGATAACGACTCAAGTCAGCATTTGGAAACTTCATTGCCAACACCTGCTTTAACAACAAAATTTTGCCCTGACTAATGCCCTGACTAATGCCCTGACTAATGCCCTGACTAATGCCTTGGCTAATACCTTCTTCAATCGCCAATCGCTCAATACTGGTTACATAACGCACTTTATCTTCCTCTTCTATTCGATGAATCTCGTGTTTAAATTGTATGGTTAACGCTTTAGGTAAGTACATCAACCAATCAATCACCGCAAAAAAATTAAGTAATGCTTGCTTATCCCATCCTTTCGCGTATAACAAGCGCATGACTTTAATTTTAACCCTTAAACGCTCATCCATGCTCTGCTTGGTACGCTTAGTCAAAATATGGGCAGCGGTTAGTATGGCAAAAGGATTATGTTCTGCAAGCAGTGCATCAAGTTGGTCGCGATAATCCATCAGCTTTACGACAGGAAAATGCATTTCTAAACGAAAGCCCCACTCCTCGTAACGAAAAGCCTGTGGTTTCCAATGCTCATTTTCATCTGCCAACACCGCTAACGATACGGGAAACTGCCCATATTTGTCATAAATACGATAATTGTAAGTAAACATCCGCTGCGCGAAGGCTTTTTCAACCTGACCCTGCACTTCGATATGGATGTAAACGAAGCTTTTTGTACCATCTAGTCGCGTCACTTTAACCAATTTATCAGCGTAGCGTTTACCAATTTGTGAATCTCTAACGACAGCATCCAATTCATTATCAAGTGATTCATAGCTTTTTGACCAGTCAATATTATTATCAATATCGGGAAAGTAAAATGCCATAAAATCAGGAAAATAACCATCGATGGCGGCTTTCCACGGACTGTCATAATCATCATTAAGCATCATTTTTGTTGTTCCTACCGACTGAAAGCTGTTGAATCAACATGATCTATTTTTCTCACGCAATCGTTTTTTTTGATTATAATCGAAACCATCGCAAATAACAGGATTCTTGCCATGTCTACGATTGCTGACTTACCCACCGATCAACGCCCTCGCGAAAAATTATTAAACCAAGGCGCAACGTCGCTATCCGATGCCGAATTACTGGCAATCTTTTTACGCGTCGGGGTGAAAGGTAAAAGCGCCATCGAGTTGGCGCAAGACTTAATAGACGGCTTTGGCGGATTACCCACGTTAATTGCTGCCGACCACACAAGCTTCTGTGCGCATCACGGGTTGGGCGATGCCAAATACGCTCAATTACAAGCAGTGCTCGAAATGGCGCGTCGGCATTACATGGCACAGCTCAAAGAAGGGGCACTGCTAACGAGCACCAAAGCAGCTGTTGCGGTACTGACCGACAAACTCGCACACGAAACACGCGAAGTCATTTGCGCCCTGTTTTGTGACAGTAAGCATCGTTTGATTAGCTTAGACATCATCAGCACAGGTAGCTTGCGCGAAGCACCCATTTATCCGCGCGAAGTGGCACGCAAAGCGTTAGAACACAATGCCGCTGCGTTAATATTAGCGCACAACCACCCTAGTGGTGACCCGACACCCTCGCAAGCCGACATAGAGGTTACCCATCAACTCGCTCAGGTGCTAACGCCGTTAGATATTCGGGTACTCGATCATATTATTATTGGGCGTGGGCTGCGTTATGTCTCGTTGGCAGAACGCGGCGAATTGTAAGTCGATAAAATGATGTCATATCCCTCGGATAAGGCACACCATCACCACGACAAGATATCATCGTCAAATCTATCATAGGTAATTATCTATGCGACCTATAAGAAACAATCCGATTAATCTATTAAACCAAGCATGTTTTTTACATTAAAATAAAGATAACTTAAAACCCGTCAAGGACTCGTACCATGAGCAAACACAAACCGCAAACCTATCCAGGACTAGACAATGATCAATGGGGTGGTTTTACCCATACGGGTGAGATCATTCGCAATGCACGTATTTTTGGTTTTATTCCCGAAAGCGAGACCTGCCAAGGCTGGCGCATGGATCAAATCGAAGCGCTATGGGATAAGGTGAATGACTATTGGGACAAACATGGCGCACAAGCCAGTAACTTGCCGCCCGAAGTGTTTACGGTATTTGAGCGCACACATGGCGAAGCCTTAGAAAAAGCCAAGGCAATGGGCTGGACACCAGAAGACTGGTTAACAGCATCGGACTTCGATGGCTGGGTTAAAGAAGAAGCGCTAGACGATTTGGTTCCACCCGAATGGCTAGAGCGTAGCGAACGGCATCGGTAAGTCATAAGCAGCATTGGATTTATGCCCTATTTGTAAAAAATACAACATAGGGCACAATTATTAATGAATTAATAAATTTAATGCTAGAAGAGGACTTAAAAAAGTAGAAAAATGTTACAATTTGACCCTCTTGACCCTCTTGACCCTCTTGACCCTCTTGACCCTCTTGACCCTCTTGATTGTATTAAAAAGTGGATAACGATATATGTTTTGCAACAACACCAAACGCAAGTTACAAGCGTGCACCGCCTCCTTACAAGAACAAACTGACAAGCTAACGGCAATCGGTCGCAGTATGGCAGTGATTGAGTTCGATTTAACAGGAAAGATTCTAACAGCAAACGACAATTTCTTAAAAACCCTTGGCTATAGTTTAAGCGAAGTGCAAGGACAACATCATCGTTTGTTTGTCGAGTCAAGCTATGCTAATAGCGTGGAATACAGTCAGTTTTGGCAGCGCTTAAATCGTGGTGATTTTTTCGCAGATCGGTTTAAACGCGTTGGTAAAGGTGGTAAAGGGGTCTGGATTGAGGCTTCTTACAACCCTGTGCTAGACAGCAGCGGCAAACCTTACAAAGTAATCAAGTTTGCCAGCGATATCACGCAAAAAGCACTGATTGAAAGTGACAATCAAGGTCAGTTGAGAGCGATCAGTCGCTCGATGGCAGTCATCGAGTTTGACTTGCAAGGGAAAGTTTTAACAGCAAACGATAACTTTTTAAACCTGTTAGGCTATCAATTAAGTGATATTGTGGGACAACAACATCGCATGTTTATTGATCCTGACTATGCTAAAGGCACTGAGTATGCCCAGTTTTGGACAACCTTAGCATCAGGAAAGTTTTTATCTGCAACTTACAAGCGCATCGGCAAAGGGGGCAAAGTTGTCTGGATTGAAGCCAGTTATAATCCCATTTTAGATAGTGACGGCAAGGTTTATAAGGTGGTCAAATACGCTAACGATGTCACAGAAAACGAGAACAACAAACTGATGCTGGCACAAGCAGTGACTCACGTCAGTGATGTTTTGTTAGACATGTCGAATGGCAACCTAACCCGTCGCGTTGAAGGGACTTTTTCTGGTCAGTTGGGTGAATTACAAAGTGCCATTAACAATATGGCAGACAAGCTCAGTGGCATTGTGCAAGCCGCTTCGTCATCAGCATTTGTGGTTAACGATGCTTCGGCGCAAATCTCTCAAGGTTCTTTAGACTTATCCGCTCGCGTCCAAGAGCAAGCATCTGCTTTAGAAGAAACCAGCTCGACCATGCACGAAATGACTTCTGCCGTGCAAACGAACACTGAGAACGCGCGCAAAGTAGCAGACCTAACACAACAAGTACAACAACAGTCGGCAGCAGGCGTTATCGTTATGAACGATACCATTAACGCCATGAAGTCGATTCAGGAGTCGAGCAGTAAAATTGCCGATATCGTAACGCTGATTGATAGCATCGCCTTCCAAACCAATTTGTTAGCGCTTAACGCTGCCGTTGAAGCGGCGCGTGCAGGTGAGCATGGTCGCGGTTTCGCCGTGGTTGCCAGTGAAGTTCGCGCGCTAGCAGGCAAGTCGGCTGATGCTGCAAAAGATATTAAAGGATTGATTGAGGATAGTGTTAACCGTATTCACACTGGAACACAACTTGCCGATAAGTCGGGAGAAATGCTGAATGGCATTTCAGCATCGGTGTTACAGGTCGCGAGCATGGTAGAACAAATTGCTAATGCGTCTAAAGAGCAGGCAGTTGGCATTAACTTAGTCAATCAGTCTGTTGCCGACATTGACCGCATGACACAAGAAAATGCTGCGTTAGTTGAAGAAACAACCGCTGCGGCAACCAGCTTAAACAATGAGGCAGAAAGCCTACAAAAGAATATGGCATTTTTTAACACAGGTGTGTCTGCAGATGACAATCATCGCCATTGTCACCCGACGAAGACGATAAAAACATCTGCGCATGCTGCGCCTATCCGAAAGACAGCGGCACTACCCGCACCCAAAAAAGCAGAAGGTGGTGACTGGGGCGAGTTTTAATTCGCGCCACATATGAAAAAAGGAAGTTGATTGACTTCCTTTTTTCATCTCACGATACTCACAAAATAGCTAAGACTTGCGAAACGTGATAGTGCTTATATTTTGACAACATAATAAAACACGTCGATTAAAAAAGCGAGACTGGCTCGCTTTTTTGATTGGTTTGTTTATCGGTTATTTCGTTAACGACATAAACAATTGTGGCAACTTCTCGGGAAGTTTTTGCACGTTATCGACCACCGCATACATCTTGTCACCAAAAATGCGCGACACATAGGTATCGGCATGCGGATCTAGGCTAATGCAGTAAGGCGTAATGCCTTGAGATTTCAACGCTTCTACCGCTTTTTTAGCATCAAAACGCAAGTGCTGCGGATCATCAACATCGATATCAGCAGGTTCGCCGTCGGTAATCACCAACATCAATTTTTTCTGTGCCTGCTGCTTACCTAAGTGTTTGCCTGCATGGCGCATCGCCGCCCCCATACGGGTAGACAGTTGACCCGTCATCCCCGCCAAGCGTGCTTGTGCGTGCTCGTCCCACTGCTCGAAGTAATCTTTGAAACGGTAATACTGCACATCATGACGAGAATCGGACGCAAAGCCATGCACCGCAAAACGATCACCAATACCATCAAGCGCCCAAGCTAACAAGGCGGTTGCTTCCTTGGTGAGTTGCAAAATGGTTTTATCGCTGCCACGCACCAAATCGTTAGTGGATTGTGATAAGTCCATCAACACCATCACCGCCACATCACGGTGCTTTTGAATACGACGCATCTGAATACGATCATCGGGGGTATTGCCCATACGCAAATCAATCATCGCCCGCACCGCAGCATCTAAATCGAGATCATCGCCTTCGGTTTGTTTGCGCTCGATCTGCAAGCCACGCGGTTGCAACATATCGATAATGTGTTTCAATCGTGTGGCAACGCCTTTGTGGTCGCGCAAGATATTATCCACTTCGTTACGATCACCGCGCGGTAAACGACGCTCGTACACTGTTGCCCAATCGGGACGGTGAACCTGCACTTGGTAATCCCATTCGGGATAGTGGAAAGGTCCTAAGATAGGTTCTTTGCCTTCCAAATCATTAAAGCTAACGCCATTATCTTCGTACTGGTAAAGCTCGGTCGATAATACCAACACTTCACCATCGTCTTCCATGTCACCCGTCATTTCGGAGTCGATTTCGTTAATAAACTCCATCAACCCAACATGACGACGCTCGGCACGTTGACTGGCTGGGGTATAACTCGAACCATCGCCTTCCCAATCAAGTTCAGCAAAATCCCAGATAAAGCGATTATCATCACGATAAACAATTGGCAAGCCTGCCATCACGACCGACGACAAGCGTGCTTGCATTTTACTGAGCAACTGACCGCAATAGGTCACGCCCAAATCCCATGCCATCTGGTTATCATCGGCTTTGCTTTGCATGGCTTCGCGGAAGCGTCCAATCCAATCGCGCTGTAACTCGGTAGGGGCAACAAAATCTTCATCTAATAAGCCACGCGCCAGCAGCAGCAAATCGGCTAAAAAGGGATCTTGCGCCTGAATTTGCTCAGGGGTTGGCATCAATGATAACCACAGGTTTTTTAAGCCTGGAAAACGCGCAATGGCATTGGCTTCAACGCGCGCATCTTCAAACACTGCCACACAAATACGCTGAAACATATTCAGATTGTCTGCCTGAATCGCTGCCTTGGTGTACATGATATGTGCTGCCGTATGTGCTGCTACTGCACGATAAACTTCCATGCCGCCAATACCATCAACATCATCATAAGCATCGGGTACAAACACCGCGCCTTTTTCGATGTAAGGCTTGTAACCTTCTTTGTTTTCGTAGTCGCCAGACGTCGGACGCAAGTAAAACTCACGATTCCAAAAAGCACGCAAATACATTTGCAACTTACGTTGCGCGTCGATAAATAACACCCCACGACGCTGAGACTGAATCATGCTGTGTGCATCGGCAGACTCTAACGAAAAATAGGCAATTTGCGCGGTAAAATCACGACGATAGGTTTCTGCGCCATACATCACCCAACGACGTAGCCCACCTAAGGTCAACAGCGTTAATAGGTGATCGACATTGGCTAAAAACGGACGCAAACCACGCGGTGCTAAAGCAACCATGCGCTCAAGCAGACTTAAATAACCCTTAAATACGGCAATGTCGCCCAAACGCTTCGATGCCATCGGCATACTCGACACCATCAGCGCCAGCACAGGACCTGAGGTTTGTGAAGCCAGCTTGAGCAATACCAGCACGATTTCACCGACCGCATCTTCGCCAATCTCGCGCGCCACTTCGGGCATATTTTCGAGATACGACACAAGGAGGTCTTCGCCTTTACCCAAATTACACAGCGCACTCACCCCGTCAAGATAGGTCTGAATGCCATTGGGCGACATCACACGCTGGGCTTCTTCAATGCTACCCTCTAGTGCATCGCGCACAATGTGCGATTTTTGCGCACAGCTTAAGTTAGCAATGAAAGCCTGAATATCAATCGACATCGTTTTTTCTCCGATTGCGTGCGTTAGAATGCACTAAAACCGTTATGAGCAGTTGAAGTTCGCGGCGCAAGGCGCGCAACACAAGGAATGTACACGAGTACATGACGCATGTGTGAGCACCGCAGTAACAAAGAAATTCAGCTGCGCAGTAGGTTTTAGAAGAAGGTCGCGATTGTGGCATCCAACGTATCGCGAATATCGGCATCATCGGTAATCGGACGCACCATCGCCATTTTGCAAGCCGACTTAGGTTCAACACCTTTAGCAATCAATTTGCCTGCATAAATACACAGACGTGTCGAAATCCCTTCATCTAAGCCATGACCTTTAAGGTTACGCGCCCGCTGGGCAATCTGCACCAACTTTTCAGCATCCCCTAAGCTGATGCCTGCTTCTCGGCTAATGACTTTCGCTTCGGTCACTTCACTAGGGTAATCAAAATCAAAGCCTGCAAAACGTTGCTTGGTCGATTGCTTCAAATCTTTCATTAAGTTTTGATAGCCAGGGTTGTACGAAATCACCAACTGAAAATCGGGATGCGCTTCAACCAACTCACCTTTCTTATCAATTGGCAAGGTACGACGGTGATCCGTCAAGGGGTGAATCACCACGGTGGTATCTTGACGCGCCTCGACGATTTCATCAAGATAACAAATCGCACCCATACGTGCTGCCAAGGTCAACGGACCATCTTGCCAACGTGTACCGTCTTTATCCAACAACCAACGACCCACTAAGTCTGCCGCTGTCATGTCTTCGTTACAAGCAACCGTGATTAACGGCTTACCCAAACGATACGCCATATATTCGACAAAGCGCGACTTACCACAACCCGTTGGTCCTTTAAGCATCACAGGCAAACGATTTTCATAAGCAGCTTCGTAGAGTTCAATCTCATCGGCTTGAGGTTCGTAATAAGGCTCTTTGGTCACACGGTATTGAGCAAGTAAATCTGACATGGCAAGGCTCCTAAAAAGGTGGTACTCAATTCATCTGTGATAAGACACTCGAAAACGCCTTATCACAGATAAAAAACCCCAAACATTGCTGCTTGGGGTTAACACTCTGCTATGCAGCGATAACAGAAAAGTTTGTTGGCATAAGGAAGTATTAAGCCGTCATGAGCAGTCAAAATTGCTAGGCGGTAGGAGCGCAGCAACAGGAGTGTAGTAACCTACATGACTGTTGAGAGCACCGCACCAACAACGCAAGATGGCTGCGTAATAGGCTTAACCTTTCTTATTTGGTATTTCCACGGTAAATAACCATAGACGCACCCAACGATTGCTTGAAGTTATCATAACCAATCAAGCGTACGTGATTACCTGGGTTAGCATCTTTACAAGATTTGCATTCAGCTAAAATGGCGTCGATATCTGTTTCACCAAACATCGGCAACTTCCACATATACCAATAGTTATCCATCTGGTTTTCTGGCTCGGTATGTTCTACGGCGGGATTTAAGCCCTTAGACACAATATACTCTACTTGCTTACGGATTTCTGCTTCGGTCAATGCTGGCAAGTAAGAAAACGTCTCGAACTTACGGCTTGAAGGGTCTGATACACGTGACTTATAGTCTTGCATTTCACTCATTTGTTCACCTCAAAAAATTAAATATGGTGTTTAGTGAGGATGTTCATCAATCTTACGACGAACATCCCAACGCATTACTTGTGCGCTGCGTCTAACTTATCAACCGTGTCGAATTCGAAACGGATTTCTTTCCAAGTTTCTAACGCTACTTTCAACTCTGGGCTAGACTCACCCGCTTTACGCAGGATATCACCGCCCGCCTTTTCAAGCTCTGCACCTTCGTTACGTGCTTGAACACACGCTTCGAGCGCCACGCGGTTAGCACAAGCGCCTGCTGCGTTGCCCCATGGGTGACCTAAAGTACCACCACCGAACTGTAATACAGAGTCGTCACCGAAGATGTTGACCAACGCTGGCATATGCCATACGTGAATACCACCAGAAGCCACTGGGATCATACCTGGCATATAGCCGAAGTCTTGATCGAACATAATGCCACGTGAGCGATCTTCTTTAACGAAGTCTTCACGCATGATATCGATCCAACCCAAAGTCGCTGTACGGTCGCCTTCCAACTTACCCACAACCGTTCCTGAGTGTAGGTGATCGCCACCCATCAAACGTAAGATCTTAGCCAATACGCGGAAGTGGATACCATGCATTGGGTTACGGTCGATTACGCCATGCATCGCGCGGTGAACGTGCAACAGGATGCCGTTTTGCTTACAAAAGCGAGAAATCGACGTATGTGCAGAGAAACCAGCCGTGATGTAGTCGGTCATGATAATCGGAGAACCGATTTCTTTCGCGTACTCTGCACGCTTCATCATTTCTTCAGCCGTCGCAGCCGTTACGTTTAAGTAGTGACCTTTGCGCTCGCCTGTTTCGCGCTCTGCTTTCTCGATCGCTTCCTGGCAGAAGTCAAAACGCTGTTTCCAGTTCATAAATGGCTGACTGTTAACGTTTTCATCATCTTTGGTGAAGTCCAAACCACCACGTAATGCTTCGTATACCGCACGACCGTAGTTCTTGGCAGATAGACCCAACTTAGGCTTAATCGTACAACCCAATAGTGGACGACCGTACTTGTTCATCATGTCACGTTCGACTTGAATACCGTGAGGAGGACCGTCACACGTTGTCAAGTAAGCCATCGAGAAACGAATATCTTCTAAACGAATGCTACGCAATGCTTTAAAGCCGAACACGTTACCAACAAGCGACGTGAACACGTTTACAATTGAACCAGGCTCGAACAAGTCGATTGGATAAGCAATAAACGCATAAAAAGAGGTATCATCACCTGGTACATCTTCGATACGGTACGCACGACCCTTGTAATAATCGAGATCCGTTAACAAGTCAGTCCATACGGTTGTCCATGTCCCTGTCGAAGATTCGGCAGCTACAGCTGCAGCCACTTCTTCACGATCAACACCAGGTTGTGGAACGACTTTGAAACAGGCCAAAATATCGCTGTCTTTTGGCGTATATTCAGGCATCCAGTAGGTAGCGCGGTATTCTTTTACACCTGCGTTGTACTTCTTAGCCATTAGGGTGCTCCTTAGATGAAGAGATAAAAACTGTGTGTAAGCGCACCAAGTGATGCTTACACCAAACTTGGTGCAGATCGTTTCCGATCACCACGAAGACCATATTATCGAAACAATAAAATAAACAACAATCAATTATTATGATAAAAACCATAGATAAAAAACTATTAATAAAACCCAAAAGGCGATAAATCTATGTTAAAAAATATTTATTTGTGTGCTTAATACAGGGTGTTTTGAGGATAAAAGACTTAAAAAACGAAGAAATGACGCTTTTTACCGACTAAAAAAGCAGCAAAAAAATTCAGATAAGAACAACAATAACGATAATAATCATTAGGTTGATTTTAAAAATAGACTTACAAAGACTAATACCTAAAGATCATATACAATCCTAATCATAGATGATTGCCTATCATTGATATTGAAAAATTGTGTTAGACAGCACAATTTAAACCTTATAAAATGCAGTTATAAACAAATAAAGAGCGTTTTCTTCGTTTGTTTAGCCACATTTGACGCTGTAGCATCGTTTTCGGTCACCACAATACCCTCGATGTTCTCGTCAAACCCACATCAACATTTGGAGATGATACGATGGATCAATCGGGACGTTATTCTGACCTTAGCTTAAAAGAAGCTGATTTAGTTACTGGTGACAACCACATTTTGGTTGCTTACCATATGACACCTGCTGCTGGTCACGGCTTTTTAGAAGTAGCTGCGCACGTTGCTGCTGAATCTTCGACAGGTACAAACGTAGAAGTTTGTACCACAGACGACTTCACTAAAGGCGTTGACGCTTTAGTATACGAAATCAACGAAGCAACCGGCTTAGTTAAAATCGCTTACCCATTAGACTTGTTCGATCGCAACGTGATCGATGGTCGTATGATGATCGTTTCTTTCCTAACCTTAGCCATTGGTAATAACCAAGGCATGGGCGACGTCGAAAGCCTACAAATGGTTGATTTCTGGGTTCCACCACGCGCGGTACAGTTATTCGATGGTCCTGCAAAAGACATTTCTGACTTATGGCGTATTTTAGGCCGTCCAGTTCAAGACGGTGGTTACATCTCTGGTACGATCATTAAGCCTAAGTTAGGTTTACGTCCTGAGCCTTTTGCTAAAGCAGCTTACCAGTTCTGGTTAGGTGGCGACTTCATCAAGAACGATGAGCCACAAGGTAACCAAACTTTCTGCCCAATGAAGAAAGTAATCCCATTAGTTTATGACGCAATGAAGCGTGCACAGGACGAAACAGGCGAAGCTAAGTTGTTCTCTGCAAACATCACTGCTGACGACCACTTCGAAATGTGTGCTCGTGCTGACTACATCCTAGAAACATTTGGCGCTGATGCGGACAAAGTGGCTTTCTTAGTTGACGGTTATGTTGGCGGTCCAGGTATGATCACAACAGCACGTCGTCAGTACCCTAACCAGTACTTACACTATCACCGTGCAGGTCACGGCGCGGTGACATCGCCTTCATCTAAGCGTGGTTACACCGCATATGTGTTGGCTAAGATCTCTCGTTTACAGGGTGCGTCTGGTATCCACGTGGGTACAATGGGCTTCGGTAAGATGGAAGGCGGCAACGAAGATCGTGCCATCGCTTACATCATCGAGCGCGACAGCTACACAGGCCCTTACTTCCACCAAGAATGGTACGGCATGAAGCCAACTACACCAATTATCTCTGGTGGTATGAATGCGTTACGTTTACCTGCGTTCTTCGCGAACTTAGGTCACGGTAACGTGATCAACACTGCTGGTGGTGGTTCTTACGGTCACATCGACAGCCCAGCTGCTGGTGCTAAGTCGTTACGTCAAGCGTACGAGTGCTGGAAAGCAGGTGCTGATCCGATCGAATTCGCGAAAGAACACAACGAGTTCGCTCGTGCGTTCGAGTCTTTCCCGAAAGATGCGGACAAGATCTACCCAGGTTGGCGCGAAAAGTTGGGCGTTCACAAGTAATTTGTGATGTTCAACTAAAAGATAACCCTGTGCTTCGGCACGGGGTTATTTCTTAATGCCTTAGGCAACTGAATCATTCAGAAATAACCCCATTCCTACCTTTAAGGACACCAAGCCATGAGTGACTTTGACATCAACCAGTATTTAATCAAAGACGAACCCTTCTACCAAGCGCAAGGCAACGAAGTTAGCCTGTACGAAACCGCTTACAAGAGCCGTATGCCTGTAATGGTCAAAGGACCAACAGGTTGTGGTAAGTCACGTTTTGTCGAGCATATGGCTTGGAAGCTAGGCAAACCGATTATTACCGTTGCTTGTAACGAAGACATGACGGCTTCTGATTTGGTTGGTCGTTACTTACTTGATGCTAACGGCACACGTTGGGTCGATGGCCCTTTGACCCTCGCTGCCCGTCATGGCGCGATTTGCTATCTCGATGAAATTGTCGAAGCCCGTCAAGATACCACCGTTGTCATTCACCCATTAACTGACCACCGTCGTACCTTGCCATTAGATAAGAAAGGCGAATTAGTGCAAGCGCACCCTGATTTCCAATTAGTCATTTCTTACAACCCAGGTTATCAGTCGTTGATGAAAGACTTAAAACAGTCAACCAAGCAACGCTTTGGCGGCATGACCTTTGATTATGCGCCCGTCGATTTGGAAATTGGCATTTTGGCACGCGAAGCCAAGGTCAGTACCGAGATCGCTTCTGGCTTAGTTCAAATTGCGGTTACCGCACGCAACCTAAAAGGTCACGGCTTAACCGAAGGGATTTCGACCCGTTTGTTGGTGTACGCAGCAAGCCTGATTCGTGACGGCGCTGATGTGCGCGAAGCCTGCCGTATGGCATTGGTTGAGCCGATCACAGATGATGCTGATATTCGTGATACCTTACTTCATGCGATTGATGCGATTTTCGGTTAATCCGCTTTAGGAGTTCCATATGCCGAAACTAGCCGACTACCGCGCACGCTTTAAGTGTAGCTTTCCGCAGGCAAAAGACGTTTTTGATGCCTGCATGACTCGCGCGTTGCAAGTATTATCTGACAAAGGGGTCGATGAGTACCTGCACGCAGCCAGCCTCATCTGTATGATGGGGCGCGGTGTCGAGCCAGTGTTGGTCTATTTGGAAGAAGCCCCCGAAGTCGCGGATGCGGTTGGCGAAGACATTTTAGCCGACTTAACCAATTTCACCTTTAAGCTGAATAAATCGCCCAACAGCAAAGCGATTGTGCCATTTCTACAGAGTCTTGCCCCTGTTGCGCGTCGCTTAGAATGCCCAGAGTCGATGCGTGCTTACTTACAAATCGTTATCGATACCATGCAAGCAACAACACCGTCAATTCACGGCTTTCACGCCATTATCAATAGCCCTTGTTTAGTTGAGTTTTTAGAAAGCGCACCGCGCGTGCTGCAAACCTTATCGCTTGCTGGCATGAAAAACTGGATTCATTACGGAGTTAAAGCGCACGCTGCCGATCCAGAACGTCAAGCCGCTTATTTCTTGCTAGAAACACCCGACAGCCTCACCATCTTGCAGCGCGAACGTCATGGTACTTTATTGGTTGACAACGAACGCCAACTCGATGCCATCCTTAAGGCGATGTGGGATACCGATGCGATGATCGTACCCTATCCAACCGCATTAGAAGAAGGCGAAGCACAACGCCCTTATTTCGATGAGTTTGGGCTACGCGCCCCAGATATTTACGATGATATCAACGGCGTATCAGGCATCAATCGCTACCGCGCGCTCATTGCACATATGGCAGCCCACAAACGCTACTCAACGCGCATTGTTGCCGACAACTACAGCCCCATGCAGCGTTTTGCCATCGAACTATTCGAAGACAGCCGCGTTGAAGCCTTGGCCATGCGCCAATACCCTGGCTTACGTCGCTTGTGGTTAAGCTTGCATCCTATCCCGCTCGAACATGCCTGCAATGAAAGCAACGAATCTTGCTTGCGCCACCGCGCAGCCATGCTCTCTTATGCCATTTTGAATCCCAATCATGGCTACACCAACCCAGCAATTTTGGAGTTCTTGGACAAGTTCAACGACATGATGGCGCAAGAAACAACGACCACGCGCGATGCTGCCGATTTAGCCATTAGCTTTGTCGCCCGCACCCGTCGTCAGTCCGATGCCTTGCCCAATATTTTCTTCCACGACACCGAAATCGATTACCGTGATGACAACCGCCATTTATGGCTATTCATCGAAGAAGGTGACGAAGAAGAGATTTTTGACTTGTCGAAAAAGCAGCCCGATGACCAAAAACCAGAATTAAACGGCTTGCCGCCGCGTCATTATCCCGAATGGGATTATCATAGCGAAAGCTATAAGCCCGAATGGGTCAGTCTGTTCGAAGCAGTACACCCTTCAGGACAAGCCAGCGCCATTGACAAGCTACTCGAAAAGCATGCAGGCATTGCGCGTCAGCTCAAGCAACTCATCGACATGATTAAGCCACAAAACAAGGTACGTATTCGTTACCAAGAAGACGGCAGCGAACTCGATTTAGATGTAGCGATTCGCTCGCTCATTGACTACAAAGGCGGCTCTAGCCCCGATCCACGCATCAATATGAGCCACAAAACGGACGGACGTGATTTTGCTGTCTCTTTATTAATCGACTTGTCAGCATCTGTCGGCAATAAAGCGGCAGGCAGTACGCAAACTATTTTAGAACTGAGCCAAGAAGCGGTCAGTTTGTTGGCATGGGCAGTCGATAAAATGGGTGATCCATTGGCAATCGCAGGATTTGACTCTAATACCCGTCACGAAGTACGCTACCGCCATATTAAAGGCTTTAACGAAGCATGGGATGATGGGGTTAAAGCACGATTGGCTGCTATGCAACCTGGGCAATCGACACGTATGGGTGCTGCCTTGCGTCATGCGGGACACTATTTAGAACACCGCAACGCCGATAAAAAATTGCTATTGGTACTCACCGATGGCGAACCTGCCGACATCGACAGCAAAGATCCACAGGCATTAATTTCGGATAGCCGCGAAGCTGTTAAAGAGTTGAGTCAGAAAGGGATTGCAACTTATTGCATTAACCTTGATCCGAATGCCGACAAATACGTTGCCGATATTTTTGGTAGACACTACACCGTCATCGACCATGTAGACCGCTTGCCAGAACGTTTACCGCAGTTGTTTATTTCGTTGACGAAGTAAAGAAATATCCGTCGTTCCCGCGAAAGCGGGAATCTATCTTCCTGATTTTATGGATTCCCGCTTTTGCGGGAATGACGGTTATTTAACGTGCGCTTATTTTAGACTTTCTTGCCACTGAGCCAACCAATACGCCGCTGGTTCTGGTTTGCCAAATAAATACCCCTGATGAATCACGTCGGCTCGCGCATTTAAAAAAGCTGCCTGTTCTGGTGTTTCTACCCCCTCGGCAACCACGCTTAACTTTAAGTGTTTGGCAATGGCTAATATGGTTTCGACCAAAGCCGCATCATCGGCATCGACTGGCGCTTCTTGCACAAATGTCTTGTCGATTTTAAGCTCCTGAATGGGTAAGCGCTTAATGTAAGCCAAAGAGGAATACCCTGTACCAAAGTCATCAATCGAAAAATGAATGCCTAAGTCGTGCAGTTCGCTCATTTTAGCAATCACGTCATGAATATTATCAATCATTAAGCCTTCGGTGATTTCGAGTGTTAACCTGTTTGGATTCGCGCCCGTCTCGCGTAAAACCTGCTTCATCCAAGCCACAAAATTTGCCTGTCGGAAATGACGTGGACTTAAATTAACCGATAAGCGAACACCCGACTGACGCATGATGTCTTGCGCCAATAGCTTACACGACTCAACCATCACCCACTTGCCCAGCTCGACAATTAAATCTGATGATTCAGCAATGGGAATAAACACCATCGGTGAGACCAATCCACGTTCGGGGTGTTGCCAACGCACCAACACTTCTGCCCCCATCAGAGCACCTTTTGCATCGACTTGTGGTTGAAGATACAATCGCAACTGATGTTGTACAACCGCATCGCGCAGCTCGCGTTCGATACGGAAACGATGACGCACGTTTTCGCCCATATCCGCCTCGAAAAAGACGAATTGATTACCGCCCGCCGCCTTGGCTAAGTGTAGTGCTGTGTCGGCATGACGCAAGACCGCTTGGGTGTTATCCGCATCACGATCGGGATAAAAGCTCACACCAAAACTCATACTAATCACCATGTCTTCGCCATCGACCTGCAAAGGTGCGTGGAAGGCTTGTATGATTTGCTCGAGCAAGGATTGAATAACATGAACATGATTGCCCGATAAATGGTTAACCCGCTGGCTAAGGAGCGCGAACTCATCCGCTGCGATCCGCACCAATAGATCCTCGTCACGAATTAAGTGCTTCAAACGCATCGCCGTGGCTTTGAGTAACGCATCACCCATATTTTTACCGCGTGCATCATTAACCAACTTAAAACGATCGACATTCAACAAAACCAATGCATGAACATCCTCATCGCGTTTTGCCGCAATCATCGACTGTGCTAAGGTTTCGGTTAACACACTTCGGTTGGGCAGTCCCGTGAGCGCATCATAAAATGCCAGTTGATGAATATGCGCTTCATCTTTCATTTTGTGCGTCTGTGCAACGGTTAAGCGCCGATTTACCAGCACCAAATAAACCAGCAAAGACAACAATAAAGACAAGATCAAGCCTGCTAAAGTCAGCAATTGCGAACTCCAACGCTGCCATACATCGCTCAACGAAAAAGCATGATCGTGATCGAAAGGTGGCAAATGTAACTGCCGTAATAACACATCAATTTCGCGATAATCACCCGGAATGGTAAACCCTTCGATGCTTAAAGCACGTGCCACATCGCCATTGTGTGGCATGTTGAGCAGCGCTGCCGTTACTTCTCTGACCACCGTCGGGTTGGTTTTGGGCAGTGCGACAAACGGCCATTCGGGATATAAGCGCGTGCTGGTTAAAAAAGGAAACTCGGCACGCCATTGCGCATCGACAACTTTAATGGCATCCGAGCGGATCTCGCCATTACCCACCACAGACTCCAACAGTCCTGTGCGCACAAACGCGGCATCAACGCGTTTCTCCAACAGCGCTACCAAAGCGTTTTCTTGTGGTTGCCCTACTTCTAGTAAGGTAAAGTCGTCTGACTCAATACCGAGCTGAAGCAGTTCGTACATTTGCATTTGATAAGCGCCTAAAGAAGACTTATTGGGTGCAGCAACGCGTTTTCCTTTTAAATCGGCAAGGGTATTCATATCGTGCTGATCGGCACGCACCACCACAACCCCAGCGAACTGAGAAACCGCAAGACCACCATCATTATTAACCAAGGTTGCGAGCGGTGACGACAAACCATAGCGATAGGTTAGCTGAACATAATCCGTTGGATTGGTAAACAGAAAAGCAATCGACTTGTCTTGTAACAGAAAATCGAACTCATCGTTGTGATAATAATAAGGCTCGAAATGATAATGCGGCAATGTTCGATTGAAAAAATCAAATAGGGGCTGCCAACGTTTGGCGGTATCGACTTTGTTACGAAATGCCAAAATAGCCACTTTAACGACGGGCAAGTCATCAACCGTTTCTATCTGTATATGCGGCAGCTCTTGATAGGGTGCGTCGTCGGCAGGATATGCTGAACCAACACCGACAACAAAGAAGGCAAAAATCCCTAGAAACAGATAAGACATAACCCCTGTCATAATACGACGACCTGATTACGACCACAATCTTTAGCGCGATAGACCGCCTTATCCGCTTTGAGCAGCCAATCATCGATGGTTGCGAGCGATAAATCAAACTCAGCAACACCAACACTCACAGTAACCCCAACCTGTTGCGCGGCATGCGCAATGGCTATTTTTTCGACCGCTTTGCGTAAGCTTTCTGCCCAAACCTTAGCCTGAGTCAAGGTGGTGTTTGGCAGTAACACAGCAAACTCTTCTCCACCGATACGCCCAACAAGATCGTCACTGCGCTGCTGATCTTGTAAAACATGCGAAAATGCTTGCAATACCGCATCACCAACAGCATGACCATATCTGTCGTTAATCTGTTTAAAATGATCTAAATCGAGCATCATCAATACCATCGGTGCTTTACCCAGCTCAAAGTGGGTACTGAGCTGTTCTACAAAATAGCGTCGATTCGCACAACCTGTTAATGCATCAAAGTTTGCCAACTGATACAGACGCGCTTCGGTTTCTTTTTGCTGCGAAATATCCTGAAAAATAACCTCAGCACCAATAATTTTATCCGCGTCCAACATCGGTGCAACCGTTAAATGGGCAGGAAAAATGGAACCATCGGCGCGAATTAGGTGTGTTTCAGCCGTGCGTGTTTTACCATCTGTTAGGGTCTGAGAAACAGGACACTCCTGAAAGCTGAAGGCGCGACCATCTTCATGATGGTAATGAAACAAAGCATGAACATGTCGGCCCAATACCAACGCTTCGCGAGAGCCGAGCATCTCTAGCGCCACAGCATTCATAAAAGTACAACGCTCATCTTTATCGACACCAAAAACGCCCTCGCCTAACGACGATAACAATAGCGCATTGCGATAACGTGCCACTTGCGCCGCTCGATACAGCAGAATCATCCCAATCAATAGTAACAAGAGTAACGCAAGTAACGAACCGATGAATAGCAGTTTATCTTGCCACTTTTGCCACGCATCGACCAGATTAAAACTGGGCGCACGATCAAAGGGCGGCAGGCGTAATTCGCGAGCCAAAGACTCTACTTTTAAATAGTCGGAAGGAAAGGTAAAGCCAGAAATAGCGCCACTTTCGACTTGCTCTATGGCAGGTCGATAAGCCAAGAGCGCAAGAACCAGTGCTTGAATCTTTTCTGGCGTTTGAGTTGGTGCAAAAATAGGCCACTCTGGATAAAATTCCGTGCTCATTTTTTGTTTCGAATAAGGCGAATACTGCGCATTAATGATTTTTATTTCATTGGATGCCAACATGCCTCGATCTTGCATCGTCTCTAACAACCCAGAGCGAACGAAGCCTACGTCTGCCTTGCCTTCTAACACCGCCTTAACGACCTTAATATGTTCACCAAATAATAACCATTGCGCTTCGTCAACCGCAACACCTGCCCGATACAGCGTGTATTGTTGCGCCCAAAAACCGCCTAAATGATGCTTATTAGCAATGGCAATCGACTTATTGTGCAAATCACTTAACCGATTAATATCATGACGGTTATTTTTACTAAAAATAACACCCGACAAAACAGAAACAGAATCTTTGTCGCCCTTACGCATCGTCGTAGCAATAACGCCTGTTAGCTCGAACGCATGGCGCAGCTGCAAATAATGCGTGGGGTTCGTGGTAGCGATATCAATGGTACGATCACGAATGGCATCGTTAAACGCAGCCATATCTAAAACTTGCAAGACAACACGATTCGCCCCCAACTGACGGTTCAAGTAGTCAATCAGCGGCTGATACTCCGCACGCACAGAAGCATCATCAAGGTAAGCGTACACGCCAAAAACAAGCGGTTTATTGGGTTGTTCGGCTGCAGAAACACCTTGTCCGCCAGACAATAGCAAAATAGAAGCAAGTAATCCGAGAATCATCGGCATGATGTGGTAATAAATACGCATAAGAAAAGCTGAGTCAACCTTATGTCATATAGAAAGTCAGCCTAGACATGGTTATTCACTATTGTACAACAACAGCGGATAACCATGTATTGATTAGGGCGTAAGTTGCGCCAAAGCAAGAAATAAAATGTGAGAAAAAGGGGTTTGGCGCGTAGGCGGTAAAGATAGCCTTGTCCAAATTCGTTTATAATGCCTCAACATTAATTTTAAAGTGACGGGCAATGAGCGACCTTAACATTTACGACAGAGCCAGAGCGTTCTCAAAAGAACACAGCAAAGACATTAAAGAAAATGCCGAGTCTCAAACCTTTATCAACGATTTTTTTGCGGTGTTTGGTTTAGAACGTAAAAAGTACGCCATTTTTGAGTATCCTGTCAAAGTAAAAGGGGAATCGACCAGTAAGCGTATTGATTGCCTTGCGCCACAAACCCTATTAATTGAGATGAAGTCCGCTGGCAAAAGCCTTGATGATGCCTATCTGCAAGCTAAAGCATACCTGACAGGACTGGCTGAATCGGAAAAGCCTAAGTTTATACTGGTATCTGACTTACAGCATTTTGCGCTCTATGATGTGACGAGTAGCAAGAAAAAACGCATCACTAACTTCCTCTTGTCTGAATTGGTCAATAACTTAGATCACTTTGCGTTTTTATGGGGCGCAGCATCCATTGTTAAAGCGGTTTCGCAAGAGACGCTCAACATCATTGCGAGCAAATTGTTAAGCGATGTGCATGACGCCCTAGCAGAAGAAAACTATAAGGGAAAGAAGCTACAAATTTTCATGACACGCGTTCTTTTTTGCCTTTATGCCGAAGACACGGGCGTTTTTGAACGCTTTAGTTTTGCCAAATTGGTTGAACGTTGTCCTAGTGATGGTGACTTTTTGGGTGTTCAGTTACAACGCCTGTTTGTTTGGCTAAATACCGATGACAAGCAACGCAAAAAGCAGCAAAAACCAAGTGCCGATATTCTGCCTTTCCCCTACGTCAATGGCGGTTTATTTGCTGATACAAGCGAAGAGTCGCCAACCCTTAACAGTCAGCTTTATAAAGCCTTAATGTCATGCTGTTATTTTGACTGGACAACAATTGACCCTGTTATTTTTGGCTCGCTATTTCAAGGCTTAGAAGAAAGTGAAGAAAGACGAAAAGGCGGACAACACTTCACCACCGAAAAGAATATCTTGCGTGCCCTAAGTCCGCTATTTTTGGATGAGCTAAAACAATCTTTTGAAGCGATTACACAAAAAGCACCTGAGTTAGCCAATCGTAAAAATGGAAAATACACACAGCTGATGAACGAAATCAGACAAGATAGCGTTAATCTCATGACACGCCTACGCACCATGAAAGTACTTGACCCAGCTTGCGGCAGTGGTAACTTCTTAATTTTAGCTTATCGGGAATTGCGTCGCTTAGAGTTACAGCTATTGATTTTGCAACAACAATTATCAACGCAAGATCAAGGCTTTGATGAAGTGTCACCGCTGGTCAACTTGAACCAGTTTTACGGCATCGAAATTGACGAATGGGCAGCACAAATTGCCAATGTCGCCATGATTATTACCCAGCATCAAATGAATTTAGAGTTTATTGCTTCACACATCAGCAAAACAAACCCAAATTTTTTGCCCCTATCGCAACAGGCAACTATCGTTACCGATAACGCCATGACATTAAGCTGGTCAACGCTGATAGACCCGAAAGAACTTAGTTACATTGTCGGCAATCCGCCGTTTATCGGTAAGCAATATCGCTCAACCAGACAAACAAACGATATGGAACGGATTGCAGGTAAGTTAGACGGCTTGCCCAATTACAAAAACATTGATTACGTCACGCTATGGTTTATTAAAGCCGTGCAGATGATGAAACGCAACCCAACCATTGAAGCTGCTTTTGTATCGACCAACAGTATTTGTCAGGGCGAACAAGTTCCCGCTTTTTGGTCGTGGATGTTTCAGCAAGCGATTCATATCAACTTTGCCCACAAAACTTTTCAATGGACAAATGAAGACAAACAAGTTGGTATTGCTGCTGTGCATTGTATTATCGTGGGGTTTTCTAAACAAAACAGAGAAGTTAAGCGATTATTTGAGTATGCGGATATTAAGGGTGATCCTGAAGAAATCAATCCACCCATTATTAACCCCTATTTGATTGATGCACCAGTAGTTTATGTTCAACCTAGAACCAAACCATTATGCGCTGTCTCTGAGATTGCGTTCGGCAGTATGGCAAATGATGGCGGACACCTACTTTTTTCTCAAGAAGAAAAAGATGAACTATTATCCAAAGAACCTAATGCACTTGCTTACATAAAACCTTTTTTAGGCGCAGAGGAGTTCATTAACAACGTACCTCGTTATTGTTTGTGGCTCAAAGATGTTGATCAAGAAACGATAGATGTTATGCCGCGAGTTAAAGATCGCATTAACAATGTTAAAAAGTTACGCTCAAAAAGTACCAGAAGCACCACAAAAGAACTAGCTCAAACTCCTTGGTTATTCGGAGAAGATAGGCAACCTAATAGCAAATACTTGTTAATTCCTAGGGTGTCGTCAGAAAATAGAATGTATGTTCCTATTGGTTATTTAGATAAGGATACCATTTGCGGTGATGCGAATTTAACCGTTTCTAACGCCACCCTTTACGAATTTGGTATTCTTACCAGTGCAATGCACAATGACTGGATGCGTACCGTTTCAGGCAGATTAAAAAGTGATTACCGCTACTCAGCTAAACTCACCTATAATAACTTCCCGTGGGTTGATGCGACAGAAGATCAAAAAAAGGAAATTGAAACCCTAGCACAAGCTATTTTAGATACCAGAAAGCAATGTCCAGATCAATCACTCGCATGGCTGTATAACAAAGCAACCATGCCAGCGGCATTGAAAGAAGCGCACTTGAAACTTGATAAACAGGTGGATAAACTCTACGGACTGAACACAAGCAAGGTTACTGTATCCGACAGAATTAAGGTTTTATTTTCGCTGTATCAGGGATTAACAAAGCAGCTTGTTTAGCGTTATCTCTATGCGCTCGTTTTTTTAAATATATTTGGCTTTTTAAGTTTTTTGCAAACATCTATCAGACAGGCTGCCTAGACATGGTTATTCACTATTGTACAACAACAGCGGATAACCATGTATTGATTAGGGCGTAAGTTGCGCCAAAGCAAGAAATAAAATGTGAGAAAATGGGGCTTAACCCATTTTAAAGAAGCCCATATTGTGTCTAAGCTGATCTGCCTCAAATGTCAGCGCATCGGCGGCATGACGTGTGTCTTCAACCAAAGCGGTGTTTTCTTGTGTCACGCGCTCTAAATCAGCAACCGCTTTATGTACTTGCCCAATACCATTATTTTGCTCGTTAGAAGCGGTGGCAATTTGTTCAATCATCGAAGCCACTTGCTCAACAGAATGCGTAATACCGCTGAGCATATCGCCCGACTTGTCTGCCAATTCGGTGCCCGCTTCGATACGCTGTACACTATCGTTAATTAAGTGTTTGATGTCTTTAGCGGCATCCGCCGATTTGCCTGCTAAGGCGCGTACTTCGGAAGCAACAACGGCAAAACCACGACCATGTTCACCAGCACGCGCTGCTTCGACGGCCGCATTGAGTGCCAATAAATTGGTTTGGAAGGCAATACTGTCGATTAACGACACAATGTCATTAATTTTATGACTCGACTCACGAATGGACTGCATTGCCTGAATGGTTTGCTGCATCACTGCCACACCCTGAACCGACTGCTGCTGTACCTGATGCGCCAAGTTCGCGACTTGTCTGGCACTCGCTGTATTTGCCTGAACAGCTTTTGCCATCACATTCATGGTTGTCGAGGTTTGTTCTAATGCCTGCGCTTGCTTTTGAATACGCAACGATAGGTCGCCTGCACTACCCGATACCTGCTCCGCCGTCTCGCCGACGGTATTGGCAGACAGTAAAGAGTCTGCAATGACTTGTTTAATTTTAGCCGTCGATTGATTTCGTACATCTTGTAATTGTTGTAAACGACCTTGATACACGCCCTGAGCGGAAACGTTTAAATTGCCCTGTGCTTGCGCATTTGCCAAGGATAGCAACTCGTCAGTCATCTGATCTAGCGTTGTAATCGCCTGATTAACACCCGCTTTCATCACAGCCAAATCGCCTTTCGCATCGGCTTGTACACGCTTACTAAACTCGCCCTGATTCATCGCGGCCATTACCAAGTTAATGTCGGTAATAACGTGGTGCATTGTCTCTAATGCCGATTCTACTTGCTGACGGAAAGCCTGAGGAACCCGAGCATTCATCTTGAGCGAAAAATCGCCATGATCGAGACCGCGCATGATGTTACTCAACTCGCTCATCATAAACGACACACCTTCTGCCGAGGCGTTGACACCCTGCTTTAATTTATCCAAATCGCCATCGTAATCCTTAACGATACGAACATCGAACTTACCTTGCGCCAGCGCATCGGTAACATTCTGAATTTCTTTATGGGCAGAACCAATATGATCAAATAAGGCATTCAGTTGGGTAACGATAACATCGCTATCGTCATTACGTATGGGCATCCGATAGTCGAATCGACCTGCACTCCAGTGCTGCATGGCTTCACTAAACACATCTTGCAACTGACGCTGGGCAACCATAACGGCATATGCAAAAATAACCAACAAAATAACCACGAATGCAAACAGTAACATTTCCGACCAAAACATCATGTCTTCGCGATGCTGATTAACCGAAGAGAATTCGGCTGTATAAATGCCCCTGATCTTTTCGATTGATGTCGGGAGCGACAATTTGCTCACTTTCTGCATTGCCTCTGTCACCGACTTGCTATAAATTAATAACACGTCGATGTGTACAGGCAGCGTTGAAGCTTGATGTGGTAACTGTTCTGTCGCCATATAGGCATCTAAAAGCTGCTTCATTTCTTGTGCATTATGCGCATCTTGATAGATATAAAAAGACAATGCTTTCTTTTCTAACAAGTCGAGTAAATTGCGTGTCGAATCATCCACCGCCAACGACTGTAATGTTTTGATATAAGTCGGCAAATAAGCCACCGAGTTACGCAATAACGAGTTAGCGCGCTGAAAATCAGACAAGATTAATTCCAAGTCGGTGCTGTAGCCCGTCAAAACACCCAAAGGTGCCGAAATCTGCTGCTGAACAGACGTATTCAAAAAGTCGGGTGCAATTGATAAGGCACGAATATTGCGCTGCAGTTCAATGTAGTTATGTTGCACATAATCGTAATGTTTGACTTCGCCAAAACGAGAACGCAGCATTTCGGCTTGCATCTGCGCAAAATGCTTTTCGGCTGCTTGCAAGTTATCCAGATAGGCTTGATGGTGCGTTTGGTGAATGTTAGGAATACTCACAAACACCGCTAACCAAACCAACAAAACAACCGATAAAAACGCCGTTGCTGCCAATAAAATTCGTTTTAACATGATTTCTTTCCTATTTGACCGCTGCGATTTTTGGCGTTTCGCCCGTGAGGCTTTCTAAAAAAGCGACAATGTCGGCAATTTCGTTATCTGGCATGACGCGACCTAATTGGTTGGCAGACATAATGCGTACCGCTTCGGTTAAATTCGGCGCGGCAGCATTGTGAAAGTAAGGCGCGGTTAGCGCCACATTGCGCAACGAGGGAACTTTAAACACATTCTGATCTTCGACACGCTTGCTACGACCCGCCAACCCTTGATCGGCGGCAGTTGGTTTATGCTTTTCGTCGAAATAAGCAACTAATGCACCCATTTTTTGATACAAATTACCACCCATATTAATCCCCTGATGGCAGCTGATACAGCCATAATCGCTAAACAGCTTTAAGCCATTAACGGCTTGTGCTTTCATAGCTGTTTTATCACCCGCTAAGTAACGATCGTAAGGCGAGTTGGGAGTAATTAAGGTTTTTTCGAATTCGGCAATGGCATCAACCACGGTATCGACGGTAATGCCTTCTGGGTAGAGGCGGGCAAACTTTTGTTGATAAGCCGCATCTGCTTTTAATGTTTGGACAATGTCTGGCCATTTATGCGCCATTTCGATTGGATTTTCGGGTGGCCCCTTGGCTTGATCGGCTAGGGTTGCTGCGCGTCCATCCCAAAACTGACGAAAGTTAAAGCCGCTATTCAATACGGTTGGTGCATTAATGCCCCCTTGCGCACCACCTACGCCAATCGAAACGGGTAACCCGTCGATACCGCCACGCGCGACAACATGACAGAAGGCGCAAGCAACCGTACCATCTTTAGACAATTTACCATCGTGATATAACTGATCGCCCAAGGTAACCTTATCGGCATTAACCGCTAACTGCTGTACAGAAGGTAACGGACGATGTGCTTCGTTGGCACGCGTCGTATCTGAACCAGTGTTCAATAGTGAAGGGCTACCCAAAGCCTGTTGAAATTGTTGAAAACGTGCTTCAGATTGATCCGAACCACAGCCAGCTAATAGTAGCCCACTCATGATGAATAAAGTAGGCATACGCCATGCGCTCATTGATGCAAACATGATACACGCTCCCAATTTGTTATAAACAACGTTAATTGGATGTTATCAGTTATCCTTAGAAAAAGAAAGATTTTGATCAATCATTACAAGAAACCACTAAAAAGAAAACAATGTCTCCTTCTTAGTGGTTGTTTTTTACTTATTAACGCAAGGTAACCAACTCTTCAGCAATGCTCGGATGCACCGCAATGGTATTGTCGAAATCGGCTTTGGTCGCGCCCATCCCCATCGCAATGGCGAAGCCTTGAATGCCTTCGTCAGCACCTTCGCCCAACCAATGTACGCCAACAACTTCTTCTTTAGCACCCACACACACCAGCTTAATATGCACAGGTAGCGGATTGTTGGACATCAGATGACGCATCGGAGTAAATTTACTGCTATACACCTTCACTGCTTCGCCGTGTTCGGCACGCGCAGCCGCTTCGGTTAATCCGATCATTGCCATCGGCGGATGGGTGAACACAACGGTCGCCACATATTTATTATCGAGCTTGCGTCCTGCTTTACCGCCCCAAATTCGATCTGCCAAACGACGGCCTGCAGCAATCGCAACAGGTGTCAGTGCCATTTGTCCCGTCACGTCACCAATCGCATAAATGCCTGTTACACTGGTTTGCTGCCATTCGTCGACCGTAATAAAGCCGCGATCGGTTTTAATGCCCACCGCTTCGAGTCCTAAGCCTAAGGTTGCAGGCTTACGCCCCACAGCCCAAATGACTTTTTCTGCTGTCCAAGACTGACCATCGGCTGCCACGACCGACACACCGCCATCGACAGCAACCAAGCTGCTGACTTTTATGCCGCCTTTGAACACAATACCTTCTTTTTCGAGCACCTCAACAAAGGTATTGCGAATGTCGGCATCGAATGCAGGCAAAGGCTGATCGACCATATCGACCAAAGTCACTTGCACGCCAAAGGCTTTCATCGCGCTAGCAAGCTCGACCCCAATATAGCCACTACCAATTAACACGACCGACTGTGGCATTGTTGTCCATTTAAACACATCATCCGATGTACCACCCAAAGCTGCGCCTTCGACAGGCGGCACAATCGGCGTACTACCTGGTGACAACACGATGCGCTCAGCCGTGTAAACCTCACCATCAACACTGACTTGTGTGTCATTAATCAATAACGCGCTGCCGACAAGGCGCGTAATGCCTTTGTCACTCAAATAGCCACCGTACCAATCACCGATACCTGTGGTATAGGTTAAGCGACGCTTGGCAAAGTCGGCATAATCGAAGTTAAACGCAAAGTCTTTGCCTTCTTGCGGTGAAAACCCCCAACCAGAAGCATCTTTGAGTGCCGCAGCATGACCAGCAGCATACCACCATACTTTTTTTGGCACACAGCCCCGATTCACGCACGCACCACCAATACGATCACGCTCGATCAACAGCACCTTAGCGCCATATTCTGCTGCACGCTCGGCAACCGATAGTCCACCAGAACCACCACCGACAACAATTAAATCGAAGTTTTTCATTTTGTTATCCATTTATAGGTTAGCAATAAAAAAGGGCGCAATATTGCGCCCTTTTCAATTCATCATTTCTTTCGAAAATGATTATTTTTGAGCTGCAAAGTAAGCTTCTAAATCGTCAGAACCACCAATATGATTACCATTGATAAACACTTGAGGCACTGTTTCGCGACCAGAAAGCGCACGTAATGCTGTTAAACCAATGGCTTCCAACGACAACTCGATGTAATCCAAACCTTCATCGTCTAACATGCCTTTTGCTTTGAAGCAGAATGGGCAGCCGTCACGAGAAATGATGGTGACATCATCAGGTAAGGTTGCAGCTGGATCAATGTAACGCAACATCGTAACCGCATCAGAAACTTCGAAGGGGTCGCCTTCTTTTACTGGCTCGATAAACATTTTTTCAACGATGCCGTTTTTGACCAACATCGAATAACGCCAAGAACGCTCACCAAAACCAACAGCCGACTTATCAACCAATAGGCCCATGCCTTTTGTGAATTCGCCATTACCATCGGGTAATACTTGTACATAGTCCAACTCTTGTTCGTTAGCCCATGAGTTCATCACAAAACTATCGTTAACACTGATGCAATAAATGTCATCAACGCCATGCTCAAAAAACTTCATTGCCAACTCTTCGTAACGTGGCAAATGAGAAGAGGAGCAGGTTGGTGTATAAGCACCTGGTAACGAGAAAACAACGACAGTCTTGTCTTTAAAAATATCATCCGTTGTGATATCAACCCATTCGTGCTCGTCACGAACTTTAAAAGTAACATTGGGAACGGCTTTGCCTGTCATATCGTTCAGTTGCATGGTGATGCTCCTATTGGTAATTAAACGTAAAAATTAACGGTGAATCGAAAGCTGTGCACCCAGCATCCATGCTGTTTTGTCATGGTCTGCGGCACGAACAGTTAATAAATCGGCACTAATGCGATCGTTTGCTTCATCGGCTAAGTCGGCAAAACGAACCAAGGATGTTGCCATCGCTTTATGATCTTCGCTCAACTCTTTGAGCATTGCCTCGGGCGTTGTCGCTGTAGGCGAGTCGATATTACTGCTATCACCGAATACAGACATGCCACCTTCAACCATAACACCCAATTGACGAATACGCTCGGCAATCTCATCAACAGCGGCAAATAAGGTTTCATATTGTGTCTGAAACTGTGTGTGTAACGACATAAAGTTAGCGCCCGTTACATTCCAGTGGTAAAGATGGGTTTTAACCATCAGACTATAGGTGTCTGCAAGAACCTGTTGCAGACCTGCTTGAATGGGTGTGCTCATGATTATTATCTCCTGTTTTGCATCGTTATGGTGCTATATTACAACCCTCAACAGAATATCGCTAATGAATGTTTTATGAATACTTAATTGATAAATTCGATTATATCGTTAAAAACAATTAAAACATCAAATCAACTAACACAACCTCTCCTGACCACTTCTCGTTGCATGGCAGCCAAACCCTGTGTCGCTAAAGCTGGCACGCCCACGCAACCCAACTCGATATGACGCGATCCATCGTCGCCAATATGTGGCAAACTATAGAGTTTTAAGTCAGGAAACTGACGTTCAAAGGCTTCCATCCAATCAACCCATAGCGATTCCGACTGGTTTTCGATAATGATGCGTTCTACCACCTGTTGCTGACCAACCAAATCGGGATAATGGGTATCGAGTACCCAACGCATCATTGGCCAAGACATTTGCGGAAAACCCGGCATAAAATAATGCTGCTGAATCGAAAAGCCTGCTACACGATTGACAGGGTTAGGAATCAGATCTGCACCTTGCACAAAATCCGCCATGCGCACCCGAATCGGGTAAGCTTCTGCACCGAATTGCGCTTCGATTTCGCTGACCGCTCCCGCATGCCGCACCATCGGCAAGCCCAGCGCGGCTGCTACCGCTTGGCGCGTTTTGTCGTCGGGCGTTGCACCAATACCACCAAACGAGAAGGTAATACTGTTAGGTCGCGCAAAGCTTTCTTTCAGCACGCGCAGCAGTTCGCTGGTATCATCGCCAACATAGCACACCCCCGCAAGGGTTAGGTTGCGCTCTGCCAACAACCCACGCGCGAACTCGAAATGTTTGTCTTCCCGACGACCCGAAAGAATTTCGTCACCAATAATGATTAAGTGAATATCTTGCATTACCCTCTCCTTTCTACCAACGACGCTAACTGCTTAATATCGGCCTCTAATTCATTGAGGCTTTGAATTTTTTGTTGTT
>DZAT01000109.1 GCA_022736205.1 Thiomicrospira cyclica | reverse complement strand
AGGCGCGCTGACTCATATCGGCACCAATGGCGCGTCCTGCATCGGAAACACCAAAGTTAAACACCATCAACTGTAACGATTTTTGCCAAAAGATGGTTTGTGTAATGCTTTCCCAACCGCTGGCAGCGGTATTCCACAGTAACGGCAAATCGTAACCACGAGCCGCCTTCCATGCGGCAATGGCTGCATCCGTTACATGCTTATTGCCTAACTGAGCGCGCGCCATATCATCGGGCGAGTTGACGACAAAAAACAGCACAAAGGTAAGCAAATTGACCATCAGCAAAATGGGCAATAACCAGAGTAGTCGGCGAATGATGTAGGTGGTCATGCCGTTAGCCTTTGTGGGTTTAGGTCATCCTGATACAAATACCGCTGAAACCCAACAAAGGTTTGCTTGATTTCACCAATATCCGAAAAATGCTGAAGTGCGCCATTAACGCCGTGGTATTTCAATTCTAGTAATCCCTTCATATTGGACTGCGATAATTGACTTACCCCTTCATGCACATATTGATTGAGCACAAAGTTGATAAAATCCTGCTGTTTGTCGCTACTAAATGCCAGTTGAATGCAGGGCAAAGCAGCATCGGCTCGCTCGAGGCGTGACTGTGTTTCTCGCTCAAAAGCGATATAGGCAAGGATGTCGTACACATCGCAGTCGGGTGCACCGATCAGTTGGCTGATTTCTGCAAACTTTTCGTTGTTATATTCCGCATCATTGAGCTTATTCAGTAGCGCATCACGAGTAGATGGGTTGCTCCATATCTCGCGTAATTCGTCTTCATTGTGGAAGAAATCGGGTAGATCATCGTACAAGTTTTGCACAAACACATGCGCGGTGACGGGCTTTCCTCTAAACCAATACAGCGTACTGGCTAAGTGTTGCATAATTTGTCGTGCTTTGCCGTCTGAAAATTGGATGATGATTTTCTCTTTAGGCGGCTTGGGTGGTTCTGTCGGCTCACCTGTTGGCTTTGGGCTGGGCTGCGGTGTTGGTTCTGGCTTTGGTCCTTCGGGGGGTAAGGGTTCGCCATCCCATTGCGAATCGGCAAAGTTGTGGTATGCCTTGTCAAAATCATAAATACTGAAAAAGGCTTTACCTTCGTATAATCGCGTGCCGCGTCCGACAATTTGCTTAAACTCAATCATGTTGTTGCACGGACGCATGAGTACGATGTTACGCACATTGGGGGCATCGACCCCTGTTGAGAGTTTACGCGAGGTGGTGAGAATGGTCGGGATGGTGCGATCGTTATTTTGAAATTGTCGCAAATCGGTTTCACCAGCACTGCCATCGTACGCTGTCACACGCACGCAGTAGGCTGGGTTCTGGCTAATGCCCTGTTTAACAGCCCACGTATTGACCATATCCCTAACCATCGCGGCATGCTCTTGCGAGGCACAAAACACAATGGTTTTTTCGCTTGGATTAATTTGACTCATCCAATAGCTAACACGCGCTTGCTCTCTGGCTGGAATGGTAATGATGCGATTAAAATCACTGGCTTTATAGAGCTTGCCAGCTTCTGGCTCTCCCTGAATTACCACGCCATCACCTGGGGTGTGGATGTATTCATCCATCATGCCAGTAATCATCACCACCTTAAATGGCGTTAAAAATCCATCTTCAATGCCTTCTTTAAGCGTGTAACTGTAAACAGGTTCACCAAAATAATCGTAGGTATCGACGTTATCTTGGCGTTTGGGTGTGGCAGTCAAGCCTAATTGCACTGCTGGGGCGAAATAGTCTAAAATGGCTCGCCAACTGCTTTCATCGTTTGCACCACCACGGTGGCACTCGTCAATAATGATGAAGTCGAAAAAGTCGGCTGGATAATCGCCGAAATAGGTTTTACCTGTACTGTCATTATCTTCCTCAGGCTCATCACTTGACCCCATAAATGTCTGAAAGATGGTAAAGAAAATACTGGCATATTTAGGCACACCATGCTGATTAAGTACTGAAGGCGTAATGCGCATGAGCGCACCATCACCAAAAGCACCAAACGAGGAAAAGGCTTGATCTGCCAATATATTACGGTCGGCTAAAAACAAAATGCGGGGGCGACGTGTGGTTGAGTCGTTGTTGTTTGCGTTCAATGTCCAGCGAGCATAAAACAGCTTCCAGACTAAATGAAATGCAATGGCTGTTTTGCCTGTGCCTGTTGCTAGGGTCAGTAGAATACGTTTGTTGCCTTTAGCTAGGCTATCGAGTACCGCATAAACGGCATTTTCTTGATAGTAGCGCGGTTTCCATGTGCCACTTTTGGTCTCGAACGGAATCGCGGCAAAGGCTCTGCGCCAATAGGCAAGGCTATCGTTATCAGCATCGCTAAAGGTCAGCGTCCATAATGCTTCTGGGGACAGAAAGTCATCGACATAACTTTGCTCACCTGTGAGCATATCAATCTGATAAATCTGGTGTCCGTTACTGCTGTAAGCCATGCGGCATTTTAAACGAGTGGCATAATCGATGGCTTGACGCACGCCCTCGCTGGTGTCTAATCCTTCTCGTTTGGCTTCGACAACAGCGAGTTTTCGTCCTTGGTAACTGAGTACATAGTCACTTTTTACCTCGGGGCTGCGCTGCGTTTGGCTCATAATGCGCCCTGGGCAAATAACTTCACGATGAATATAGGCACGCTCAACCTTGCCCCAACCAGCCGCATGTAGCTTGGGGTCGATTAAATTGGCGCGCGTGTCTGCTTCATTCATTGTTGTCATGCTAGGGATTCCTCTCACCTATCTACAAATTAAAAAAACAACATCTACAAAAAAGCTATTTTTTGTCATTCCAACTCCCGCCACTTAGTACTCAACTCGCCAGTAAAAGCTTTATGCAATAGCGATTGCTTGAGTTCTTGCAAGGCAGCGAGTTTTTGTTGGTAGACAGCGGTTAGGGCTTGGGTTTGGTTTTTTAATTGGTCAAGTTTAGCAACAATGCGTTGTTGTTCGGGGAGTGGGGGGATGGGGATTTTTACTTCATCAAGCATGTATCTTGTTACTTGATTTATCATGGTATTTTCACCACCACTAATCTGTTTTTTAAAACTGACAGTCTTAAAAAACCACAATAAATAAGAATTATATTCACTGCGAACAATCATCATAAATGTTCCAAAAGTCATTGGTTCATCTAAATTCGAAATTAGTGCAGTTTTTCCAACTAAACGCTTACTGCCATTTCGACTGCACATTAAAATATCACCATCTTTAACATATAGTTTTTCTTTAACATTAACGCTTACACGTACTATGTCTGAAAAATCTAAATCATCACTTTGAATATTAGATGAACGCAATACAACGGTTCCTATATCACTTACATCTTTTGGTGAATATGTTAAGCCATTAAAGTATTCTGCAATCTCGCGCAGCTTCTTAACTTCCCACCCATTAGGTAACACATAGTTCACCTCCGAAGCATTTGACCCCCTCCCTGCCTCCCCCTTATCAGGGGGAGGAGCATAATAGCCCTCCCCTGGCAAGGGGAGGGTTTGGGTGGGGTCTTGCATCCCAGCAACTTTAACTTCCCACCCCTCACCACGCTGGCTAAAAACTCGATTTAACTCGGTATCAAAAAGCTCCTTCGCATTGTTAATTGCTTGCTTCGTATTGCCAATGGCGACATCAATGCCCGCAAAGGCTTCGTCGAGAATTTCAACAATGCGTTGTTGTTCTGGGAGTGGGGGGATGGGGAT
>DZAT01000108.1 GCA_022736205.1 Thiomicrospira cyclica | reverse complement strand
CCTAAAACCCTCGATCCTGTGAAGTCTTACAGCAGTAACGAGATGGTGTTTTTAGGCAATATTGTCGAGCCGCCGTTGCAATATCATTATCTGAAACGCCCGTATCAGCTAGAGCCACTGATCTTAACCAACATGCCAACCGTGCATTATGATGCCGCAGCTAATATCAGCGAATATACGCTGCATTTGCGTGATGATGTTGCCTATGCACCTCATGCCGCTTTTGGGTCACAGAAGCGTTTGGTGACTGCAACCGATTTAGCCTACGCCATTGCACGCATGGCGGATAGACGCAACGGTTCGCCGATTTTGGATATGATGATCCCGTTAATTGTCGGTATGGATGCGCAAGTCAAAGCCTTATCGCTGTTGCCGAAAAGTGATACGTGGCGCGATTATCGTGGTTTGCAGCCGAGAGGTGTTGAGGTGGTTGATGAGCGTACCTTAATCATTCGGTTACATGGGGTGTATCCGCCCTTTATGTATTGGTTAGCCATGCCGTTTTTTGCGCCGATTCCGTGGGAAGTCGATCAGTATTATGCGCAAGCGGGGATGAAAGAAAAGAATCAGTCTTGGGGTTGGCAACCCGTGGGGTCGGGGGCTTATTATCTGAGCGAGAACAATCCTAATCGTCGTATGGTGTTGCAGCGCAATCCCCATTTTCATCACGATGCGTATCCAACCGAAGCGACTGCAGATATGCCGTCTGAATTGTTGAAGGATACAGGTAAAACCTTGCCTTTCATTGATCGCGTTGTCTTTGCGTTAGAAAAAGAAGCAGTGCCTTACTGGGGTAAGTTTTTACAGGGCTATTACGATGCTTCGGGTGTGTCGAGCGAAGTGTTTGATCAAGCCATTGTATTGGATAGCAATGGTCAATTGAGTTTAACGCCTGAAATGAAAGCCAAAGGCATGCGGTTATTGTCGAGTGTTGCCACCAGTTCGTCGTATATGGGCTTTAATATGCGCGATGCGATTGTTGGACACGCAGGCGGGGATAAAGCCAAATGGTTGCGTCAGGCGATTAGCATTGCGGTGGATTATGAAGAAGATGTAGCGATTTTTCAGAATGGTCGGGGTGTGGTGGCGCAGGGGGTTATTCCACCGGGGATTGCTGGAGCAAGCAGTGATTGCAATCCAACAACGCATGTCGGTAAAGCGGGACAATGTGTGCGTCGACCGATGAGTGATGCTAAGGCTTTATTGCTCAAAGCGGGTTATCCCGATGGCATTGACCCTGCGACAGGGAAGGCGTTGGTGTTGTATTACGATACGGTCAGTACAGGCGCAGACGATAAAGCAACCTTAGATTGGATGCGTAAACAATTCGCTAAGTTGGGGATTCAGTTGGTTATTCGTTCGAGTGATTACAATCGTTTTCAAGAAAAAATGATGGCAGGCAATGCGCAGATTTTTACATGGGGCTGGAATGCCGATTATCCTGATGCCGAAAACTTTCTGTTTTTACTCGCCAGTAGTAATGCCAAGGTCGATAAAGGGGGCGAGAATGCTAGTAATTACGCTAATCCCAAGTTTGATGAACTTTACGAAAAAGTTGCACGCTTAGAAGACAGTCAAGAACGTCGAGATTTAATTGAACAAGCGGTAGCCATCGTGCGTGAAGATGCGCCTTGGATTTGGGGCTTTCATCCGCAAAACGTCAGTTTGTTTCATGGTTGGGTCGGTAATGTGTACCCGAATTTAATGGCAAACAATACCTTGAAATATCGCAAGCTAGATGTGGGGGCGCGAGAGCAAGCGCAAGATGCGTGGAATCAACCTGTGTTGTGGCCGTTTGTGCTGTTATTGTTGTTGGGGCTGGGGATTGGATTTGGGGTGTGGAAGTCGCATAAAAACGCTCGCGCAACTTAAGCATCTTACCGCTTTAAATAGAGTAAAATACCCTCATTCGTCACCTTACCTATTTAGGACTCCCATGTTTGAACAAACTTTTAAGAACATCGATGACATGCTGCACAAAGATGCAGGTTGTTCGAGCGAGTTGGACTACACCGAACAAACCTCGTGGATGCTATTTTTAAAGTACCTAGACGACCTAGAGTTTGAACGCTCGCAAATTGCCGAGCTAGAAGATAAGTCATTCACTTACATCATCGATGAAGCCTATCGTTGGCGCACTTGGGCAGTACCTAAAAATGCACAAGCTCAAATCGACTACCAAAATGCGCTGATTGGTGATGACCTAATCGACTTTATCAACAATAAGCTGTTCCCTTATCTCAAGTCATTCAAAGAGCGTTCCGACAGTGTCAACACCATTGAGTACAAAATTGGTGAAATTTTTAGCGAAATACGTAATCGAATACAAAACGGTTATTTATTACGTGGTGTGCTAGAAAAAGTCGATGAGCTTCAATTTCGCTCGCAAGAAGCAAAACACGAGTTGTCGCATCTGTACGAAGTCAAAATTAAAAACATGGGCAATGCGGGGCGCAACGGTGGCGAGTATTACACACCACGTCCACTGATTCGTGCCATGATACAGGTGGTGCAACCGAAAATTGGCGAAACCATTTACGATGGTGCCGCAGGCTCGGCTGGTTTTTTGTGCGAAGCCTTCGATTATTTGCGCAATCAGCCGAATTTAACCGTTGCCGATTTAACCACCCTACAAGAGCGCACTTTCTTTGCCAAAGAAAAGAAACCGCTGGCGTATGTTATCGCCATTATGAATATGATTTTGCACGGCATCGAAGCACCGAATGTGGTGCATACCAATACCCTAACCGAAGACATTAACAGCATTCAGCCCAGCCAACAAAAGCACATCGTGCTGGCAAATCCCCCTTTTGGCGGTAAAGAACGTCCAGAAGTGCAGCAAAACTTTCCGATTAGAACAGGTGAAACCGCCTTTTTATTCTTGCAACACTTTATGGCAATGCTTAAACCTGGTGGTAGGGCAGCGGTTGTGATTAAAAACACCTTTTTAAGCAATACCGACAATGCGGCTATTGCACTACGCAACGAATTATTAAGCTACTGCAATTTGCATATGGTGCTTGATATGCCCGCCAAAACCTTTTTAGGGGCGGGTGTGAAGACGGTGGTATTGTTTTTTACCAAGGGTGAAGCGACACAGAAAGTTTGGTTTTATCAGCTCGACCCAGGACGCAGCTTAGGCAAAGGCAACCCGTTAAACGATGACGACTTAGCCGAATTTGTAACGCTGCAAGCCACTAAAGCGGACTCGGCAAAATCTTGGACGCTGAATGTTCGCGATATTGACACCACAACCTACGATTTGTCGGTCAAAAACCCAACGGCACAAGCCGTAGTTGCACTGCGCGACCCTGATGACATTTTAGAGGAACTCGCCAACCTAGATGCGCAAACCGCCGAGATTATGCAATCCATTAAGGGGTTGTTAGCATGACCTTGCGTAAGGAATTGACTAAACAGGTATTTAATCTCTCACGTTATAAAAATAGGCGTAGTGAGTTAAGAACGAATATGACAGAGAGTGAGACGCTATTTTGGCAGGCAGTTAGGGGGAAACAATTGGGCGTTAAGTTTCGCCGTCAGCATGGTATAGGGCATTATATTGTTGATTTTTATTGCCCTGAACTGTGTTTAGTTGTTGAGCTAGATGGTAGTGGACATTTTACGCCTGAAGGAATTGACTATGATCGGGTTCGAGATACCTACTTAACCTCGCTTGGTTTACGTATCTTAAGATTTGGCAATAATGAGGTGACTCAGAATTTAGTTGATGTGTTAGAGCAGGTGATGATGCACAACCCCACTCAAACTGCAGGGATACAAGACCCCACCCAAACCC
>DZAT01000045.1 GCA_022736205.1 Thiomicrospira cyclica | reverse complement strand
TAAGCATGATAACCCCCTTTTTTGGGGTTTACGGGGGTCGCTATCGGGGCGTATTCTGAAAAATGAAGGGGCACAAAATGGACAAAACAAGAGTTGATGACATGCTTATCGAGATGATTAAGCCAAAGATAAAAGAGATAGAAGAAAAATTTAGCAGTGGCACTGGACTAACTCAGGATGACATTAATACGCTATTGCTGAAAAGTCAGTACTACAACCACATTAACCATCTAGATGACAAACTAAACGAGGTTACGGCTTCAGTAGTGGCATTAGAAAACAAGTTCGATATTTTGCGCTCAGACTTTGCAACATTTAAGGCGGACATAGAGACAACGATACAAAAGGCATTAAATCGCAACATGCTTGCAATGATGGCAATGATGGGCTTTTTTGTGGTGCTGTCTAAGATTATCGACAAGTTTTAACCAGTGCTTATTTTTGGACACTTTCAGAATTGTGCATAAAACAGCGTATAAAAAAACCAATACTTTAAATAAAGCTAATAAAATCAATGCTTATAGATAGCCGTCATAGCCACCAATCAGTTAAATCAAAGCGTTTCTTAACGCTTTTTTATCGTCTACAATTCAGTAAAATCAACGACTTACATATAAATAGTGTATTTTAGTGTTTTGTCAATCAGCGTGCAAAAATGACCACTTTATAGGGTAAAACAGCGTCCAATTTTGACCACCCTGTTTACCTACATCCATACTTCTCGGGGTTGATTGTATTTGGCTGGAATTAAGGACTTATACTCTGGTGAAATCGTCGGTTACGCCATGAGTGAACGCATGACCAAGGGGCTGGTCACGAAAGCACTATTTCGTGCCGTTTCGACACAGCGTCCAGCGAAGGGACTTATTTATCATAGCGACTGTGGCAGCCAATATTGTGCGTTGGACTTTCAGCGGTTGCTCAAGCAATTTGGCATGCAATCATCAATGAGTCGTAAAGGGGATTGTTGGGATAACGCACCCGATGGAAAGCTTTTGGGGAACATTAAAAAATGAACTGGTTTTTCATCGCAGCTACCAGACACGAGAAGAAGCGATTCAAGACATCAGAGAGTACATTGAGATTTTTTACAACCGTCAAAGAATTCAAAAGCGATTAGGCTACAAATCGCCAGCTGAAGCTACGCAGGGATACTATCGTAATTTAAAGAAAATGGCTTAATCTTTGAACTCCACAATTGACGACATACCTCACTGTCCGCTGTTATGGTAAAAAAAGATCATCAAAACAGGAGGTTGCTATGCACACCCTAGATTAGATTAGCCAACGTACTGCGGTATTGCCAGACAACCTACAACAAGAAGTATTGGATTTTGTCGAGTTCCTCGTAGCTAAGTCACACGCTTTCATACCTAAAAATGACGTAACAACACAGCGCATTGCAGGCTTACAGCGTGGGAAGGTTCATATTACAGAAGATTTTGATGTGCCTTTGTCCGATGACTTCTGGCTTGGTAAGGCATGAAATTACTGTTAGATACCCATGTTTTTTATGGTGGGCAACTGAACCAGAAAAGCTTTCACCGCTAGCAGCTGCTTTATGTGCCGATGAACGTAACTCACTACATATCAGTGTCGCCAGTATTTGGGAAATGCAAATTAAAGCCGACTTAGGTAAATTGAGCCTTTTTTGTCCATTAGATCAGTTGATTAACATCGGTAGCACAACAGCGGTAGAAGTGGTTCGCTGCCGCACAGGCAGCTTAGAAAATTGTCTCGGTGGCACGCTTGTTTTCTTCATTGTTCACTGCCGCACAGGCAGCTTAGAAAAACAAGTTTAAGACTATTCGTAATGAAGCGAGGTTCACTGCCGCACAGGCAGCTTAGAAAAGACGAAACAAAAGCACAAGAAGCAGAAGCTAAGCGATGTAGGTGGACTTTTTCTTGAAGCAACACCACTCGTTATTATCGCGTATTTTAATGGAAAATCTGGGATAATGCTCCAAACCGACACGATTTAAGGACGCCCCGTGATAGAACTCACTCATTTAAAAACCGTCGCTGCCCTTGTGGCGGCTTATCAAATGCAAGAAGAACTGCAATTCAATGGTGAGCCCATTACCCCGCATCAAAACGCGGTTGTGCGTTATTTGGTATCCGAATCATTAAACGAGAGCGACCTATCTGCTTGGTTGTTGCGTCAAGCGCTCGACAATCCCAAGCTATTAAGCCTTGGTTGGCAGAATGGGTATTTGCTGGTGGGGGATCCCGACGAGTTTACCAATTGCTCATTTTTTGATGCTCTAACGCCAGATCAGGTGGTTGCACCAGATGCACCGTGAGTTGATTGCGGATATTCAAACGCGTTTTGCGACTTTGTCGAATCCACAATCAGCTGCGTCTATGTGTGCCTATATGCGCAATCAGTTTTCCTTTTTGGGCATTGCTACGCCAGCGCGACGCGCGGCTTTGGTCGATTTCAAAAAATACCCCTTGGCGCAAGAAACCTTGCTGACTTTAGCACAGCAGCTTTGGCAATTGCCCGAGCGTGAATATCGTTATGCCGCCATCGACCTATTGGCTATGCACGCCACTTAGCTCATGAAAAAGAGTTTTTTATTCGTAAAGCCATCGGCTGGGCATTGCGTGATTATGCGCGTTGGCAACCAGAAGCGGTTCGCGTCTTTGTGTTAGCGCATCAAGAATCACTGTCGCCTTTAACGGTGCGAGAAGCGATGAAGCATCTTTAGACAAAGCATAATGTTTGCTTTTAAGAATGGTCTATAAATATTTTTAATCAGGCTATTGTTTTTTGTTTATGAGCTTGCTATTGTAGTCCTGAACATACGCCACTTTGGTGTAAGCTCGTAGCAGCAGACTCATTAGTTAGGCTAACGATTCTGCTGGTGCGCTTTTGCACTGTTGCTGGAGTTTGTCATGGCTATCAATTATGCGCTTGCCCTTGCTTTGGGTTCGAGCGCGTTAACGGGTTGTGTGGTTCACGCTGATCCAAGAGTGGTTGTTTACGACAATCATCGTCCGCCCGTTTATCGAATTGAGCATTATCCACGCCCCATCATTCATCCGTCGCATCGTTACTACGAGCCACTCCGTTTTGAACATCACCCGCACCATGATCGTAATAATCATGGACATGGCGATCATCACCGCGATAACCACGGGCATGGTCATCATCACGGTAGAGGATAAAAAAAGCCCCGCAATTTCTTGCGGGGCTTTTTTAATGCGTCAGCAGGACCACTAACGCTTAACCACTGGCTTTGCGACTGGTTTAATGGGTGCTTTTGCCACGGGTTTGGCAACAACCGCAGGCTTAACCACTGGTGCAGAAGCTACTTTGCGCTGCGCAGCGATTTGGCGTTCTGCTTCGTCTACACGGGCGCGTAAACGCGCTGCATTCTCTTCAGCCGCTTCTAAGCGACGGGTTGAGAGTTGCGCTGCTTCGTTTTGTTGGCGAATCGTTGTTTCTTGTTCGCTGAGTTTTGTTTCAAGTGCTGTTACGCGTTGTTGCGTTTCAGTCAGTGATTGTGCCAACTGTGCGCGTTCAGCCTTGCCAGGATCACCAGAAGCTAAAAATAAGCCTAACAGTAACAAAATACCAGCGCCAATGATCATCGGCTTAGGTAAACTAATGGTTGATGTTGACATAATCTGGATTCCTTATAATAGCTGATGTCGATATGATACCGCTTTTAAGCCATTTACGTAGTTAATTTTTGCTTGTTTTACGTATCTAATAAGCTCATTTCTTGCTGACTTTGCGGTAAAGGCTTGCTGGGCTTTACGCCTAAGTTGGCAAGTAAGTGGGCTTGCGATACCAAGCCACCACGTCCATCGAATTTGGTTTTTGCGGCTTCCCATGTTTTTTGGGTGGTGGCAATCTGGCTGCCGATTTTTTCTAGGTCGTCGCTAAAGCCATTAAACTTGTCTAATAGTTTTTCGCCACGAGCAATAATATCTTGTACGTTGTGTTGCTGTTGGGCGTTACGCCACAATTGTCCGACCATGCGCAAGACAAACAGAAGGGTGCTGGGTGATGTTAGTAACACATTATGTTGCCAAGCAAATTCATAAAGACCTGTATCTGCGCGAGCGGCGGCGAGTAGTGCTGGTTCTACAGGCATAAACAACACAACAAAATCGGGGCTATTAATGCCCTTTCCAGCTGGGTAATTTTTGCGACCTAAACTTGCAATATGATTACGCACACTACTCAGGTGTTCGCTTAATGCAATCGCGGCATCTGAGTCCGACTCGGCATTAACATGGCGCGTGTAAGCGGTGAGTGATACTTTGCTATCGACAATGATGTGCTTATCTTCGGGTAACAGTAGCAGCACATCGGGGCGTTGGCGCGTGCCCTCGTCATCGTTGGTGCTGTGTTGGGTTTTGTATTGTTGTCCTTCTATTAAACCCGCTAATTCTAATAAGCGTTCGAGTACTAACTCACCCCAGTCTCCTTGGCTTTTGTTTTGTCCCGTCATCGCGCGGGTTAGGGCATTGGCTTCGTCGCTGACTTTGGCGCTGGCTTGCATGAGGTTATTTACCTGTTCCGAAAGCTTGACGCGCTCGGTGGTATCTAATCGGTGTAGTTCTTCGACGCGCGTTTTGAACTCACCTAATTTTTCTTTGAAAGGGTCGATTAAACTGGCAAGATTGAGCTGTTGCTGTTGATTGAGTCGTTCGCCTGTTTGTGCCAAAATATCGGCAGCGAGCGCCTGAAACTGATTGGATAGTGCTGTTTTCGCGCCTTCGAGCAGGGCGAGTTTTTCGTCGCTTTGCTGGCGTTCGCTTTGCAGTAGGGTGTTGCTCTCGGCAAGCTCTATTTTAAGACTGGTAATCTCGTTGCTCAGTTGCTGTTGCTGCTGTTCGGCTCGGTTTTGCCACTGTGTTGCAAGCATCTGTAACCGTTCAACCTGTTGTTGTAATTGTTCTTTTTCTTGGATGGATAAGCTCAGTGCATGTCTGTTGTGTGTTTTACTTTGCCATAGCAGCAGTAATAGTAAGAGGGCAAGGATTAATGACAGGGTAGACCAGTCGGAGATGTTGAGTGGCATGGTTTACTAATACTCTGTTAATTGGTCTATTAAAAAATTTGATGAATAAATATTGTTCATCCTGGTACGAATTGCGCTATTATTTTGGCTATTCTGTAATACCACTCATAGGTCGTCAACATGAACATTAAAAGTCGTATTCTACTCCTTGGCGTCGTTGCCAGTGTGTTATTTTTGCTATTAGGCGCGTATAACCTAATACAAGAGCGCAGCATGAAAGATTCGATGGCAACGATTTATGCCGATCGTTTGCTGCCATCGGTCAATCAGTTAGGGCCAGTGATTCGATACCTTAATCGTGCGCGCTTAGATTTGCAGTTGGGTGGTCAGCACGATCCAGCGGGGTCGATGAGTAAGTATCATAGTAGTCATGGTGTTGAGCGCCACACGAATAAATTGGCTGAATATATTCCTACGATTGAAAACGCGTGGAAAGATTACATGGCGACTTATTTGACACCAGAAGAAAGTGAATTGGCAAAAAAAGTCGAGATCGAGTTGGTTAAGTCAGTTGCAGCGCTTAAAGTCGGTATGGCCGCTTTGGCGGCGGGTGATTATGAAAAAGCCAGTTATGCAGGTACGGCGAGCTTCGAAAAAGCACACGATATCGCCCCTAAGTTGCTGGACGAATTAAACCAGATGCAGCTTGAGATTGCGCAAGACGAGTTTGATAAGGCAGTATCGGCTTATAACCAATCGTTGATATTAAATATTGTCTTGATTGTGATCGGTATCTTGGTTTTGATTGGCGTTGCGATCAATTTGCTGCGCGCCGTTTTAGTACCGATGCACGAGTTGATTTCAGCATCTCAGGCTGCGGGTCAGGGACGCTTCGATGCTCGTGTGGCGACGGTTAACAGTGATGAGGTCGGTGAAGCTTCTCGTGCGTTTAACGGTCTGATGGGATCGTTACAGTCTGCTGTCAAAGAAGTTAATACCGTGATGAACGCTGTGGCGCAAGGCGATTTTGCCCAGCGTGTGACGACTGATTTGCCTGGTGAGTTGGGAGAGATGAAGCACGGCGTTAATGCCAGTGCGCAAAGTGTCTCCTTTACGATGGATGAATTGGCTAAAATCATGGCAGGCTTGAGTGCAGGGAACTTCAGTGTTCGTATGGACAATCGCGTGTCGCCTGCTTTCCGCGCTCAAGTCGATGGTGTCATGCAAAAGTTACAAATTGTTTTTGATGAAACCAATCAAGTCATGGCCAAGGTCGCACAGGGTGATTTTAGTTCGCAGATACAGGTATCTGTTGAAGGTGCTTTGCATCAGTTAAAGTTAAGTATTAACAGTAGTATTGCTGAGTTGGATAACGTCATTGCCAATATCGTCGAAGCGGTTACTTTACAATCACAAGGTGACTTAACGTCAAGAGTTAGCGTACAGGCTTTAGGTAAGCTCGATGTATTGAAAAATGCGATTAATAATAGCGGCATTGAAATGGAAAAAGCTGTTTCGTCTGCGGTAAGCGTAGCACATAGTGTGACGCAGAGCAGTAGTGAAGTAGCGCAGGGCAGTATGGATTTGTCGAATCGGACTCAAGAGCAGGCTGCCAGTTTAGAAGAGACGGCTTCGGCGATGGAACAAACGTTGGCATCGGTTAACACCACACGTGCGGGTATTATGCAGGCAGAGAAGGTTTCGCATGATCAGCAAGCCAGTCGAGAGCAAAGCCAACATATTATGGCGAAAACAGTACAAGCAATGCAGAGCATTACGCACTCGAGCGAGCAAATTGGTAATATTGTTACCCTTATTGATAGTATTGCCTTTCAAACTAACTTGTTAGCACTGAATGCGGCAGTTGAGGCGGCTCGTGCGGGTGAGCATGGTCGTGGTTTTGCGGTGGTTGCGAGCGAGGTTCGTGCTTTGGCTGGTAAATCTGCCGATGCCGCTAAAGATATTAAAGGCTTAATTGATGCCAGCATTCGTCAGGTTCGCGAAGGCTCTGATTTGATCCAACAGGTGTCGCACTCGCTTGATGCGATTGGTACGGGAACAACCCAAATGCAAGCCACGGTAATTGAGATTTCTCGTGCTGCTGGCGAGCAAGTTAAAGCGATCGAGATGGTAAACACCTCTTTAAGTGCGATTGATAGTGCAACACAGCAAAATGCTGCTTTGGTTGAACAAACTTCTGCAGCAGCAGATGGTATGAAGCATCAGGCAAGTGATTTGACACAATTAATGAGTCGTTTTAAGGTAAGTCATGCGGTAGGTGCTGCGCCAAGTCGTAGTGCTTATAAACCCTCTGTAACAAGTAAGCCGACTGCGCGTACTGCTTTGCCTGCACCAAAGAAAGCAAGTAGTGAAGAGTGGGGTGAGTTTTAAGACACCCTCACCCTAGCCCTCTCCCAGTGGGAGAGGGAAATAATGCTGAATTAACGCCCCACGGGGCGTTTTTTTATGGCACAATTTAGACATAAAATAAGACAAGAGGGAAAGAGATGTCTGAGATTGATAGCGTGAAGGAAGAAATTAGTTTTTTTAGAACATTGATTGTGTTAATTTTAACGACGCTATTCGCTCTTACAGGCTGGTATGTATTGTATGAGCAGGAAGATGTAAAATCAGGCTTAGCACTTGTTGCAATCGTTTCATTAATTGCTGCTTGGCTGGTTGTGCAGTCTATGATGTTTAAACTAATTAGAAAGCTGAAGGAGTTATAAATGGATGCAATTGATACGCAAGTTGTTGCCTTGTTTTTAGTTGTTGCAGGTTTGGCGGCGGGTATTTGGCAGATGTATAAAAATACACAGTAGGAAGTTTAATATGGATGTTGAAACAATGAGAGCGATTGCGATGGGTGCATTTGTTGTTGGGATTGCTTTTGTGTTTTATAGCATGGTTACAGGTAGTAATAAGCATTAGCCATTTTTTTAAGGTTACTCAGTTATGTGCGGATTCGCAGGCTTTTTAGACCCAAAACTCACCCGTAGCAACGAGCGATTAACTACCCTTGTACGTGATATGAATTGTGCCATTACCCCGCGAGGACCTGACTCGGCAGGCGAGTGGACGGATGCTTATTCTGGGATTGCGCTGGGTCATCGCCGGTTGTCGATTATGGACTTGTCGCCTGCGGGGCATCAGCCGATGCTGTCAGTTTGCGGGCGTTACGTCATCATTTTTAATGGTGAAGTTTATAACCACCATGCTATGCGTGCCGAATTAGCGAACGTTGGTGTGTCGCCTGCATGGCGTGGTCATTCGGATACCGAAGTGATGCTGACAGCGATTGCCCATTGGGGACTAGATGCCGCGCTATCACGCTTCAATGGCATGTTTGCTTTTGCATTGTGGGATAAAGAAGCCAAGACACTCACCCTTGCCCGCGATCGCATGGGTGAAAAACCCCTCAGCTATGGTTGGGTGAATGGCATCTTCTTTTTTGCCTCGACCCTAGATGCCTGCCGTGCGCATCCCGATTTTAATGCCAGTATCGACCCGCAAACGCAGGCGTTATTTTTGCGTTACGGCAATGTGCCTGCTCCTTATACCATTTTCACGGGTATGAGCAAGCTATTACCAGCACAGGTACTTACGCTGACGCCAGCGGATATTGCCAAAAAGCAGTGTCCACAGCCTCGTTATTATTGGCATCCGCAACAGATGGTTGAGCAAGCTTTAGCGAACCCGTTTACAGGCTCAGATAGTGATGCCATTGCTGCACTCGAAAGTCTATTGATGGATGCGGTGAATATTCGCATGGAAGCCGATGTACCGCTGGGCGCGTTTTTGTCGGGTGGATTCGACTCGTCGATTGTGGTGGCACTGATGCAAGCACAAAGCAGTCGCAAAGTACGTACTTTCTCGATCGGTTTTGACGATGCCAAATTTAACGAGTCGGAACATGCGCGTGCAGTTGCCAATCATTTAGGCACAGAACATACCGAAATGACCATTACCGCCCAAGATGCATTAAATGTCATTCCTAAATTATCTAGTATTTACGATGAGCCATTTGCTGACTCTTCTGCTATGCCGACTTATTTGGTATCGAAGCTCACACGAGAACATGTCACCGTTGCCTTGTCGGGCGATGGGGGCGATGAATTGTTTGGTGGCTATGGGCATTATGCGACGGGTGCTAAACTGTGGCATAACCTTGGCGGTAATCCGCAAGCCTTGTTGAACGTCGGTGCAGGCGCATTGCACACTTTGCCGCCTGCTTTGTTGAATAAAGTCGGTGGCTTGGTGGGTAAAGGCAATTTAGGTGACCAATTGGGTAAGCTTGCCGATTTATTGCCTTACTTGAACACGCAAGATAATGCGTATCGTGGGCTGGTGTCGCATTGGCGCGACATGCATGCGCTGATGCCCGATGTGACAGAACCGAAAACACTATTATCGGGCTTAGAAGCTTTGCCAGCAGGTTTGTCGGATATGGCGCAAAGCATGCAATACCTCGATATGCGCACCTACATGAGTGATGATATTTTAACCAAAGTTGACCGTGCCAGTATGGCGGTGAGTTTAGAAGGGCGTATTCCGCTGCTCGATCATCGTGTGGCTGAATTTGCTTGGTCGCTGCCACAGAACATGAAGCGTCGTGATGGGGTCGGTAAATGGATTTTGAAAGAACTCACCTACAAGCATATTCCCCGTGCCATTATGGACAGACCCAAACAAGGTTTTGCCGTCCCGCTCGCCGATTGGTTGCGTGGTGATTTACGTGATTGGGCAGAGTCGTTATTACAAGCCGACAAGCTATCGGCACAAGGACTCAATGCCAAGTTGGTGCGTAATGCATGGCAAGCGCATTTGTCGGGTAGTCGAGATTTCAAAACGCCCTTGTGGACGGTTTTGATGCTGATGGCGTTTGTGGGTAAATGACATGAAAATCGCCCTACTTCTCCAAACACTCGGTAAAGGCGGTGCAGAGCGCGTCGCTTCTTTGCTCTCGCAACAGTTCGAGCGCGATGGTCACGAGGTGCATGTATTGCTGTGGGAGGATGTGCGCCATTATCCGCATGGTGGCACACTCACGGTATTGAATACACCCGCCACGCCTTCTTTGTTCGGTAAACTGCTCAACTTATTCAAGCGTGCATGGCTGTTACGACGATGGCACAAGCAGCATAAGCCCGATTTGCTCATCAGTTTAATGGAAACTGCGAATATTCCTGCCGCCTTGTCGGGTGTGCCCGTGGTGATTTCGGTGCATCTCGACCCGCGTTTCGAGCTAGCGAGTTACCAGCGCTTGCTGATGAAGTGGCTGTATCCGCTGCCTAATGTTAAAGCCCGTGTGGCGGTATCGCATGGCATCGCCAAGGTACTTGAAAGCGATTTCGGCATTAAAGACTGGCAAGTGATTGCCAACCCTGTCGATTTGGTTGATATTGCCCAGCAAAAAACCTTGCCGCGCTTGCCAGAAGTACCGACGCTGCAAGGTGACTATATTCTCGGGATCGGACGACTACATCCGCAAAAAGGGTTTGACCTTCTCATTGACGCCTATGCACAAAGCGCCTTGTGTCGTGTCAAACCGCTGGTGATTTTAGGTGAAGGCGATGGTCGTGCTGATTTGGAAGCGCAAATTGCGGCACACAGTTTGCAAGATTGGATTTATTTACCAGGTTGGGCAAACAATCCCTTTCCATGGTTTGCAGGAGCTTGGGCATTTGTGATGAGTTCGCGCTCGGAAGGATTGGGGAATACGCTTATCGAAGCGATGGCGTGTGGTTGTGCCTGTATTGCTGCCGATTGTGATTTTGGACCGCGTGATATTATCACGCGTGAGCAAGATGGATTGCTGGTCGAAACTGAGTCTGTTTCCGGGTTAGTAGGTGCGCTGAACCAGTTATATCAAGACGAACCTTTGTATGGCAGCTTGCAGCAGCAAGCCATTATCCGTGCCAGAGATTACGACTTGCCTGTTATTGCTGCATGTTGGACTTGAAGAGAAGCACCGCTAAAAGCTTAACTAAAAGTTCAACGGGTAAGCGCCTTCCTATATTGCCAACATTGCCTGCCAGCGCGCCACTTGTTTACGCACCTGATTCGGTGCTGTGCCACCCAAATGATCGCGAGCCGCGACAGATCCTTCTAGGGTTAAGACCGCAAATACATCCTCGTTGGCATTAGGTGCAAACTGACGAATTTCTGCTAGCGTCATATCCGATAAATCCTTGCCTGTCGCCACGCCGTAACCGACTGCTTTACCAACCATTTCGTGTGCATCACGGAAAGGCGTACCTTGCTTAACTAAATAATCAGCTAAATCAGTCGCGGTAGCAAAGCCACGACGTGCAGCTTCGCGAGTAATATCGGTGCGAACGGTCACCGCAGGCATCATGTCGGCAAAAGCACGCAAGCTGCCCATAACGGTGTCGATGGTATCAAATAGCGGCTCTTTGTCTTCTTGGTTATCTTTGTTGTAGGCTAAGGGCTGACCTTTCATCAGCACTAACAACGCTATTAAGTGTCCGAAGACGCGTCCAGACTTGCCGCGCACCAATTCTGGCACATCAGGATTTTTCTTTTGTGGCATAATGCTCGACCCTGTGCAGAAGCGGTCGGGCAGGTGAATGAAGTGGAACTGTGCCGATGTCCATAAAATCAATTCTTCACTAAAACGCGACAGGTGCATCATCATAATGCTGGCAGCGCTGGTGAACTCGATGGCGAAATCACGATCAGACACAGCGTCTAACGAGTTTTGGCACACACGCTCAAAGCCGAGCAGACTGGCAGTGTATTCGCGATCAATCGGGTAGGTCGTTCCTGCGAGTGCGGCAGCGCCTAGCGGTAAGCTGTTGGCACGTTTACGACAATCTGCAAGACGCTCAAAGTCGCGCTCCAGCATTTCTGTCCATGCTAGCATATGATGACCAAAGGTAATCGGTTGTGCGGTTTGCAGGTGCGTAAAGCCTGGCATGATGCTATCTGCTTCGCGTTCTGCTAAGCCCACTAAGCCGCGTTGCAGGCGACGAATTTCGCCCTGAATACCGTCAATGGCATCGCGTAAATACAAACGGATGTCGGTAGCGACCTGATCGTTTCGACTACGACCTGTGTGTAGTTTTTTGCCGACGTAACCAATGGCATCGGTCAGCTCTGACTCGATGTTCATATGTACGTCTTCACGCTTAATCGACCATTCAAAGTTGCCCGCTTCAATTTTGCTTTTAACTTTGCCCAAACCCGTGATAATCAAATCGCGCTCATCATTGGTTAAAACGCCCACTTTTGCCAACATGGTGGCATGGGCGATTGAGCCAGCAATGTCTTGTGCATACATGCGTTGATCGAAGGTAACAGAGGCAGTAAAGGCTTCGACAAAGGCATCGACAGCTTCGGAAAAACGACCGCCCCATAGGGCATTGGTTTGATTCATGGTGAACACTCAGGTAACAGTAAGCAATAATACTGCCTATTTTAACATGCTATCTTCATTAGAACATCTTTAAACACGCGTCATTCCCGCGAAAGCGGGAATCTATCCCCTTGATTTATGGATCTCCGCACGCGCAAGGATGACGAGAGGATGTGTTTTAAGCGATGGCTGTTGCGCTTATGTTAAAATGCGACTCATTATGAGTTTAACCGTCACCAACCTTTCTTGCCTGCGCGGACATCGCACGCTCTTTTCTGACTTGTCTTTGACGCTGTCGGCGGGAGAGCTGTTGCTGGTATCGGGGCACAATGGTGCAGGGAAAACCACGCTGTTGAACCTGTTGGCGGGCTTTCGAGCGTCCGAAGCGGGGCAGATTACTTGGCAAGGTGTGTCGATTGATGCCGCCGAATCCGATTATCGTCAGCAGATGGTGTGGTTGGGGCATCGCAATCCGCTCAAGCCAGAGCTGAGTGCCATTGATAATGTGCAGTTATTACAATCGCTACGTCCGCATCCGACGATAAGTCTCACGCAAGCATTGGCGCAGGTTGGGCTAGGTCGTCATGCCCATATGCGCGTGGCTGAGTTTTCGGCAGGGATGCAACGTCGTTTAGCATTGGCAAGTTTGCTGGTATGTGACGCAAAGCTGTGGATTTGTGACGAACCTCAAGCGTCTTTGGATGCTGCGGGGGTTGTGCTGTTTGAATCCTTGGTCAGCGACTTTTTGGCGTCAGGTGGCTGTGTGGTGATGACCTCGCATCATGCGCTGAATTTACCCAGTACGGTGGTGCAACCTTTGGTGTTGGGACGCGCGTTATGATTTTGATGTCAGCATGAGTCTTAACATTTTTGGCGAACGTGATGCAAAACAAGATCAACAGGCAGAATTGACACGATGCTTCTGTCTGGGACGTTCTGGCGATGCAAGTTGCTATCGTCAATTCCTGACGGAGGTTGCTCACCTATTACGACGTAAGATTCGTCATTGTGTTGCCGAATCGGATGTGGAAGATGTGTTACAAGAAACGCTGATGTCTATTCACAAAGCAAGCCATACCTTCGATGGTGATCGCCCGTTGATGCCTTGGCTGTATGCCATTGCTACTTACCGCATTAATGATTATTTGCAACGACACTACACACATACACAAAATGAAACGGATATTGCTGAGTTTGCCGATAGTTTGCTTGCTCAACCATCAGATAATGGCATTGAATCTGAAACCATATCGTGGCTCGCCAACCTGTCGGAGCGCAATCAAGCGATATTTAAGTTGGTTTTTATTGATGGCTACACCATGAAAGAAGCAGCGAAAGCTTTTGATATGAAAGAGTCCGCCGTTAAAGTGATGATACATCGGCAAATCAAGCACATTCGCCAGCAAATGGGGGTTAATTTATGAATACCGAGGACTTAATTCAACAGTTGAGCCAATCAACACAGACGCAACCTAAGTTGCTGGGCGTGCGTCCTTTGTTGGTTGTTGTCTTTTTGGGTATAACGCTCTACTTATTGGTGTTACAGTCTTGGATAGGGTTAAGAGAAGACTTGTTGATTCAATTGGCACGCCCCGCCTTTAGTCTTGAAATTGCGTTGATGATCATGCTATTAATTTCTGGGGTCTTTGCCAGTGTGTTATCACGCTATCCAGACAACCATCAATATCCCACTATGCGGTACATTCCCTACATACTATTTGCATTATTGTTGACTTTATTATTGTTGCAAATTTTAGTCCCCTCAGCGATGCCAACAGGGGAGCTAAGATATATACATCATCGCTTTCATTGCACTTTGTGGGTTACGGGTAGTGCGTTTTTTTCTGCTGTTATATTGATGTTGACAATTCGTCTCGGTGCAACTGTGACACCCATGCACTCAGGTGCATTAAGCGTTCTGGCAGCGACGGCTGTGGGGTGTTTAACCTTAAGACTATCAGAAATGAACGATAGCATTCCTCATCTTTTGCTGACGCACTATACGCCAAGCTTCTTATTTGCATTATTGGGTGCATTTTTGGGTAAGTATTTATTCAAGTGGTAATGTTTTTTCCTAATTTGTAACCTTTTTAGCTTATTTAGAGAAGTTACTATTTGGTAGCGCAAATGCTACTGGTTACTTTCAATCTTGCTAAAAAGGTCATTGTCATGCAAAAACCCCTTCTCATTCTCTCCCTTCTGTTGTCTGCTTTAACGCTATCCATCGGTACGGCACAAGCCGAAACACTGAACATTTATGGTCCAGGCGGCCCTGCACCAGCTGTTAAGGAATTAGCAAAAGCTTTCGCTAAAGAAAAAGGCATCGAGGTTATCGTGACCGCAGGTCCTACGCCAGAATGGCTCGACAAAGCGAAAGGCAATGCTGATCTTATTTTTTCTGGCTCTGAAAACATGATGAGTAGTTTCATTACGGCATTTTCAGGACAAATTGATGAAAAAACAGTCGAACCGCTCTACATTCGTCCCTCTGTCATTTTGGTGCGTAAGGGCAATCCAAAATCTATCTCTGGATTACGTGATCTTACCCAGTCTGGCATGAAAGTGATGGTCACAGAAGGTGCTGGGCAAGTCGGCATGTGGGAAGATGCGGCAGGACGTAGCGGAGAAGTTGAGCTGCTCAAGGGTTTTCGCAAAAACATCGTTGCTTTTGCGCCAAACTCTGGCATGGCTCGCAAACGTTGGATCGAGCAACCCGATATTGATGCTTGGTTAATCTGGACGCATTGGCAGGTTAATAACCAAGAAATCGCTGATATGGTTGCGGTCGAACCAGAATTAACCATCTGGCGTGCAACCGATATTGCTATGACCTCACGCGGTCATGCAAACAAAGCAGCAAGTGAATTTGTAGACTATCTCAAATCAGAACAAGCGGAAGCGGTCTTCAAAAAACAAGGCTGGACACGCTGATCCATAAGCCAATACCCATAGATAATTTGAAAGTGGGTGTTGGCTTCCGAAATTATTTCTGTTTTCAA
>DZAT01000107.1 GCA_022736205.1 Thiomicrospira cyclica | reverse complement strand
TCGAATGGCTGGGTAACGCGGCGGATACTCGTCTGCAAACCCTTGAGGGGCTTGAGGCTAATCTGGTCGTAGAAATGAAGCGCAATTTGCGCAATCGTTAAAAACCAACCCTGCCGACTTTGTTGCTCCCGCCTTAGCGGGAGTCAAAAGACTCGTTGTATTACCCATAACGTTAAAAGACTTCGGGCTTTACATATAAACAAAGAACCATAATATGCCTCACCTCACCTCACCTCACCTCACCTCACCTCACCTCACCTCACCCGCGCATAGCTGTACTTATCCCTTGCTATAACGAAGAAATCACGATTGCAAAGGTCGTTCACGATTTTAAAATAGCACTGCCTGATGCAACGATTTACGTTTACGACAACAACTCGAAAGACCGCACTGCTGAACTAGCTCGGTCTGCGGGCGCTATCGTGCGACAGGAAGCTCAGCAGGGTAAGGGGCATGTCGTCCGGCGGATGTTCCGCGACATTGAAGCTGATTTTTACGTGATGGTTGATGGTGACGACACCTACGAGGCGGCTGTCGCACCAAAAATGTTAGAACTTGCGCAATTCGGCTCCTTCGATTTGGTCAATGGCGTGCGCGTAGAAACTGGGGTTGATGCCTACCGCAATGGCCATCGCTGGGGTAATGTGGTGCTTACCGGCATGGTGCGCCGCATTTTTGGCAAGCGTATGCAGGACATGCTTTCGGGATATAAAGTCTTCTCCCGCCGCTTCGTTAAATCATTCCCCGCGCTGTCACATGGTTTCGATATCGAAACCGAACTTACCATCCACGCGTTAGAACTCTCCATGCCTGTGGCGCATACCGTGGGGCATTACAGCGGTCGCGCGGAAGGCTCGGTTAGCAAATTGCTCACCTACCGCGACGGCTGGCGCATCCTCATGATGATTCTCAAGTTGGTACGCCACGAGCGCCCGCTGTTTTTCTTTGCTGTGCTCTCCATGGTGTTGGCCGCTGCGTCCATTTTTATTGCCGCCCCCGTGGTACTCACCTACTTGGAATTAGGGCAAGTGCCAAGACTGCCCACCGCAGTGCTTTCCACTGGCATTGCGTTGCTTGCCGCACTGAGCCTATTGGCGGGCATCATCCTTGACACTGTGAGCCGAGGCCGTCGGGAAGCGAGGTTTCTCGCATATTTGTGCTACCCAGCGTTTATGGCCACAAGCGAGCGCAGTACTCAGCCGCCACGCGCTTGAGTTGAGGTCATTACGCATGGCTCAAATGCCAGAAAGTCAGGACGAAATAGCACCCGCAGCACAAACATCCAGTGCAGTACCACTTGAATGTGACGTACTGCGCAGACAAATCCTGCGCTTTGGTGGTGTAGGTGTGGTTGGTTTTGCCATCAATGCGAGTCTCGTCGAAGTCCTTGTTCACGCCACGGGTCCAATCTGGGCGCAAGTCATGGCGTTTCCCGTGGCAGCCAGTGCAACGTGGTGGCTTAATCGCAGGTATACCTTTGGCGCAAGCAGGCGCAAACCACATCATGAATGGTTGCGATATGTTTTTGCGAACTCCGTCGGCTGGGTCGTTAATAATGGGGTGTTCATAGCGGTAATTTATACCCTGCCAATGGCTTATACACATCCTTCTATTGCGGTCGCCATTGGCTCAATCGCAGGAATGACATTTAATTTCATAGCCTCCAAAAAAATTGTATTTAACGTTGATGGAAATTCAGGTAAATAAAATATGAAGTTGTTGTTAATTGGCGCGATAGAGAGTATCTAAGAATCTAAATCTGCTTGTTAAGTGTTTGTTCCACACACAAAATTGCGAAAATGTAATGGTTGTTTTTTGTATGAGAGGTTAATTGTGATGGATTTTTTAGGAAAGGTGGATGTAAGGCGTTATGTTTCAAAGCGGCAAATGATATTTTCGATGCTGCTCGTACCCTTTTTTTTGGTGTGTTATCGGTGCTTGCGGGGCAGGAAAGCGGTTGGGATTTCCTTAATTATCATGTTTATAACGCCTATTCATTCTTGGGTGATAGATTGAATCAAGATTTATCACCCGCAGGATTTCAGAGTTATTTTAATCCGATGATAGATTTGCCTTATTATTGGATGATAGGTCAGCTTCCCGCAGTGCTGGTTGGTTTTGTCATGGGTTTTTTTCAAGGTCTTGTATTTATACCTGTTCTTGGTATATCACTCTTACTTGTAGAGAGAATGAATGTTGAAAGGTCGATGGCCATGCTCGTGGCAATCGCGGGTGTTTTTTCAGCTGGGTTTATTGACCAAATCAGGGGTGTGAGTGGGGATAATATCGTTGCGTTGTTTCAGTTGTCGGCAATGTACTTGGTGGTGTCGAACTTGGTTGATATTAAACAATTTAAGAAAAAGGCTTTGATCGTTTTAATTGTTGCGGGTGTTATAAGTGGTATTGGTTCAGGCTTAAAGTTAACAAGTGCGACGGCAAGCCTTGCAATATGCTTTTCTCTGTTGTTTGTGAGCCAATCGTTCCATCATAGAATCTATAGTGCGTTTGTTTTTAGCATGGGTGTCCTTATTGGGCTCTCAATGTCAGCGGGGTATTGGTTTTATGAGATGTATTCTACTTTCGGTAACCCGCTGTTTCCACAGTTTGGAACGCTTTTCCCCTCAAGCCTTGCGACCTCTGTCGCGATTGCCGATACGAGTGCTTTACCACAAAGTGTTGTGGATGTAATTATTCGGCCTTTTGTCTTTCTTTTTGATCCAGAAAGGCTGCATGGAGAGGACTGGCCACAAATAATTTGGCCTATATTCTATGTCGTATGCTTAATGTGGCTTGTGAATGTGGCAATAAAAAGACGCTGCGTCAATGAAGCAAGAGATGAACTTCATGAAGACAGGATTAAGATTGTTGTTGCTTATGTGGTGTTTGGTTTCATTTTTTGGATGATGTTGTTTAGTATCTATAGGTATCAATTGTATTTCTTTATGCTGGCTCCCTTGGCTATTTTGGTCATGGTTGGTCAGATGGGCGGCACTCGGTTTAACAAAGCTTTAGCATGGTTTTTTTTAGCATCTATATTCTTATCGCTTGTTACGAGCCTAAGGACGATGGGTAGCAATGGCTGGGCAGACCGATCTATTTGGTCTGATTTGTCCCAATTTGACTTGCCGATCGACTCGAGTATTTTATTCGTTGGGGAACCAATGGCTTGGATTTCAGTGCTTTTACCTAAAGAAGTATCCATTGTTGGTATTGGTAATAACTTCCCGGCTTCACAGGGGCATAAGGAAAAAGTATTGAGTATAATCAGGGAGCGCACTAATTTATTTGCGGCACTTCCAATCCGAGAAAATGGAAGGCTGGCATCGGTAAATTTGGCAAATTCATTCGTGGAAAATTCTATTTTCACGGGAACGAAAGCGGGATGTGATGCAATTAAGTGGGTGCTTGCTCATTCAAAGATTCGAGCAACATACATTGAGCAGCCCGGGGGGAATGAAAGCTTGTGTCGTCTGGGGGTTAGAGAAAAAGATGTTCAATCGTATAACAATGACGCGGCAGCTTTACTGAAACAACAGAAGAATGTGTTGGCTCAGTATGGTTATTCATTAGATAAAGCCTCGTGTCAGATCAATTATGGTTATGTTGGTAATAAGAAATTTGAGTTTAATGTATGTAAGCTAAAATAAAATTGGTATCCTATGTTTGGTTATCTCGAGTAACCCTTGTTGCGTCGCTCACGCGTAGACGGGAGTCCGGTAATATCAATCACTTGGATTCCCGTCTTCGCGGGAATGACGGATTTTTCGAGGTATCCGCTTGTGGGGATTCATTGCTTGCCCCTCAGACGCCGCAGTAATTCACGAGCGTGGCTGTTGGGGCGTTGGTGGCTGT
>DZAT01000106.1 GCA_022736205.1 Thiomicrospira cyclica | reverse complement strand
TTTTATAAATATTTGCGAGAATGTACAATTTTACTCACTCATATAACAATCACTACTGAGTGAGTAAAGTTAAGAAAAAAAGTGAGATAATCACTTTGGAGCAAAAAAATACCCATATAAAAAACTTAAGCTTTCTATAAGCGGGGGGGGGGGTACTATATTTTAAAAGCTTAATTATGCAAATTATTAAGTAACCAGCTCTTATTTACCACGCCTTTTATTATCCAAAATCTCAAAAAGCAATCCAAATAAAACAAATAATACAAACCAAAGGGGAACCCAAAACATGGCAAAAATTTATCTCGACTCCACAGATACGGCATTTATAATTGTTGACGGAAATTCTTATGTTTACGGAGCAAACGGCGATCAAACAATCACTATCGGCTCTAACGCTAAGAATGTCGTTACGGATCAAAATATAGAAAAAGTAATATTTTCAGGTGCCACAAACGACTACACATACGCGCAAATCGGTAACCAAATGGGCGTATACAAAGACGGTACGCTGATAACAACTGTTCCGTTGCAAGGCGATACGAACGGCACAGAGTTTCAGTTTTCAAACGGAACGACAAACGCTACGCTTACAGGCGGAGTAATGACAATAGGCGGCGGAACTCTTACCTCTGCGCCTGCGGCTGTCGTCATGACTGACCCGGCGATTACAACGACTCCGACAACTCCCACGACTCCCACGACTCCCACGACTCCGACAACGCCGACAGACACTAGCGGTGGTGGCGGTGGCGGAGGCGGCGGAGGAGGAGGCGACACCACCGCCCCAACCTTATCCACCAGCTCCCCATCCGACGACGCCACATCCGTAGCAGTTGGTAGCAACATAGTCTTGACCTTTAGCGAGACGGTAAGCGCCGTTAGCGGTAAAAATATCCTAATCAAAAAAACAGCCGACGGCTTGGCTGTGGCGACTATAGCGGCGGACGATACGACGCAAGTATCTATCTCAGGCGGAGTCGTCACGGTCAATCCGACAAGCGATTTGGCGGCGGGTACTAGCTATTATGTATTGATTGATAATGGAGCTTTTAAAGACGCTTCAAACAATGTATACACTGGTATATCATTGGATACGACGCTCAACTTTACGACCGCCGCCCCAACTGATGTTACTGCGCCAACCATAAGTAGCGTAGCTGTTACGGGAGCTACCGGAGCGGTTGCAAGTACTTTAAATGTCGGCGATGTGGTAACGGTAACCGTGGGCTTTAGCGAGGTTGTCAACGTAACGGGTGCGCCAAATATAGCTTTGACCATTGGCAGTTCTACCATCCCAGCCGCCTACGCCTCCGGCACAGGCACAAATAGTCTAACATTTACTTTTACAATCTTCTCCGGTCAAACGGATGTAAACGGCATTAGCATAGCCGCCAACGCCCTAACGCTAAACGGCGGAACCATCAAAGACGCGGCGGGCAATGACGCTACTTTGACGCATAGCGCCGTAACGGATAATGCAAGCTACAAAGTAGACACTACCGCCCCAACGGCAAGCCTAACATCTGTAACCGACGACGCGGGAACGGTAGCAGGCGCGTTAACAAGCGGAGGAGCGACGGATGATACGAGCCTAGACTTAGCCGGAACATGCGAAAGCGGCTCTACGGTCAAAGTATATAACGGCTCTACGCTACTTGGAAACGCCACGGTAACGGGAACAAACTGGACGTATGCCGCTACGGTGGCAAACGCTACGACCTATACTTTTAACGTAAAAGAGACGGACGCGGCGGGTAACGAGAGCGCCGCTACTTCAAACTTTACGGTAGTTGGCGATATGAGCGCCCCCGCAGACGCTGTGTCTACCCCTATCACAAATACGGATACGGGCAATGACTCCACCGGAGTATATGCGGCGGGGGACGTGATAACTATAAAATTCACGGAACCTGTAAATACTACTACGCTCACTATCGGCGATATTACACTCAACAACTCTCATACATTTGGAACTGGGGCTACTCTTGACGCTGTATCTGCCTCTGGCGGCTATGCCACTAGCTTTACCATAACTTTAGGAACCGCTCCAAGCGTAGCGGCAACCGATATTATCAGTGTCGCAAATACTAAAGCTGTAGACGTTGTAGGCAATGCAAACTCTTCGCCTGTTACGTTTACGGTTCCGGTTATAGCGACAATGGACTCTGTAGCTCCGACCGTAAGTACTGTCGCCGTTACCGGAGCCACAGGAACGCTTGCAAATACTCTAAACGCCGGAGACGTGGTAACCGTAACCGTAGGCTTTAGCGAAGCCGTCAATGTAACGGGTACACCAAATCTTGGCTTAAACATAGGCGGTTCAACCGTTCAAGCCGCTTACGCCTCCGGTACGGGTACAAATAGCTTGACGTTTAACTACACTATCCTTGCGAATCAAACAGACGCAAACGGTATAAGCGTAGACGCTAACGCTTTGGCTCTAAATGGCGGAACCATCAAAGACGCGGCTGGCAACATCGCCACTTTGACGCATAGCGCCGTAACGGATAATGCAAGCTACATAGTGGACACTACCGCTCCGACGGCGAACCTGACTACGGTTACGGATAACGTAGGCGCGTCAACGGGAGCGCTAACAAGCGGCGCAACAACGGACGACACTACGCTTGATATGGCGGGAACATGTGAGAGTGGTTCTGCTGTAAAAGTATATAACGGTTCTACGCTACTTGGGAGCGCAACTGTGAGCGGCACAGGCTGGACATATACCGCTTCGGTGCTCAGCGGAGCTACTCATCAGCTAAATGTAAAAGAGACTGACGCGGCAGGAAATGAGAGCTCTGCTACTTCCAGCTTTGCGGTTACGGTAGCCGCTCCAACTTTGGATAGCGCTGCGACGGCTAAGAGCGCAACTGATGCAGATATTGATACGGCTAGTTTGCTTGCCGCTTCTAATAATATTGTTCAGTCGCTTGATGCAAGTACAATCCAAACTTACTATAAATGGACTAGTTCGTCTATAACTTACAGCTTCAATACGACAATGCCAAGCGTATATACAGATAGCGGCGACACGACGGGTTGGCAACAAGTAAACTCCACAGTACAGTCGGCGGTTGATCAAATCATAACTGCCGCTGATAGCATTATAACGCCTAGCATTAATAAATTAACCACCGGTGACGGCGATATTCGGTATAACATGATAACTCTTAGCAGTACCGAAAATGGGCATGCATACTATCCAATGCCGTCAACGTCGCCGATAGGCGGAGACGTCTTTTTGGGTAGCGCTCTTGGGACGGATACAACTGTAAATAACAATATCAATGTCGGTAAATATGGCTACAAAACAGTCGTTCATGAGCTTGGGCATGCACTTGGTCTTAAGCACCCCTTTGCCGAATCTAGTGATCCCGCTAGTGATATAAACTTGCCAACCGCGGATGATAATCGTGTCAATACTGTTATGTCTTATACTAATTTCAAAAGCAATGACCTTACATTTACTTATACCGACAATGGTGGCGGCAATTTTTCATATGGCGGCTCATTGGATGCCACATATCCAAAAACTTTTATGGTTTATGATATTGCCGCTTTGCAAAGTATGTATGGAGCCGATACGACGACTCAAACTGGCGACAATACTTATTCTTTCGGAACAACTCCGTCTTATCAAAGTATTTGGGACGCCGGCGGCACCGATACGCTTGATTTTAGCTCTACCACGTCCGGCAATACTGTTAAACTTACATCCGGAAGTTACAGCAACGTGAACTATCGAGATGCTGCTGTGCAAACCACATATTGGCAAAACTGGTACGTTACGCAAATAGGTAGTAGTGTTTCATCGGTTAATGATTATGTTGCTAATATTGTAAATACCTATGC
>DZAT01000007.1 GCA_022736205.1 Thiomicrospira cyclica | reverse complement strand
CAAGTTCACGGGTTTCGATTTAACGATCTCAGCTTCACCAGCACCCCGACAAGTTCTGTTTTAACTATAGCAAAAGCTGAGTAGGTTTAGCAACTTTGTTTTGTTATACTCACGTCATGAACAAATCCTATCAAACCTAAAAAGCACTGAAAAAGATAAATGACACAGCGCATAAGGACCAAACAATGACAATGTGGATCGCTTCGATTTTGATGTTATGGTCGCTATTCACAAGCGATGTTTTGGCGGCATTTAGCACCCCTGCTAAACCTTTCACAACACCCGATGGAAAACTCAGTTATCATCAAATGGGCAATGGCAGCAAAACCATTTTGCTATTGGGCGGTGGACCTGGTTTTAGTAGCTGGAACTTAGAACCAATTCAACGCATGTTATCATCTGGCTATCGTGTTCTGCTGCTGGATATGCGCGGCATTGGCGAAAACAAAATGTCTGTCGTGCCCAATGAAATATTACTGAAAAAATGGGTCAGTGATTTAGAGCGACTCAGGCAACACAGCAAAAGCGAAACATGGACACTGATCGGTCATTCTTGGGGCGCACTCATGGCGCAACGTTATGCACAGCAGCACCCCAAGTCGATCGAGCAGTTGGTTTTACTCAACCCAGTCGATCCGCAAACCGATAGTTTAAAACCCTTAGTCGAACGCATCGAACAAAAGCGTCTCGACAACACACCAGCAGCCGATCCTTTTTCAGACGCAGCCTGGCAACATCAAACAGACACACCTAATCAGACGCAACTGGCACAACAAAAACTGTCGCAAGCCTTACCCAGTTACTTTTACAACTATGCTCAAGGTGTTCAATACGCGCAGCAGTTTAACAGCACTGACTTTGAGCCTGCTATTAATGTGGGAATATGGAAGGCTTATCAGCAGCAACCCATTAGACCACAAGCCTTAAGACAGCTGGCAATGCAGTTTCCCATTTTTATTATGGGCTGCGATGAAGATCTGATTTCACCAGAAAACATAGCAAATTATCAAAAAATTCTTCCTAAAGTACCCGTTAAACAATTAACGCAATGCGCTCATTTTCCTTGGGTCGAGCAACCAGAAGCTTTTGAGCAACAGCTATTGGCATTTTTGCAAGAAGAAGCCGATTTCACCCCAGCGCAACGCGCTCAATGGTTCGACACAGCGGGATTACTAGATTCTCGAGCCGCACTATCGATAAGCAAAGGCACACTAGGCTTTGTTGATGCAGCAAAAATTGACAGTCGTTTTGACTATAACATGACCAATAAGTTGCATTTTTTACCCAACAGCTTAATGGATGGCTGGCTGAGTCTCACACAATGTCATTACAACTTAGATCCCGTCAAGGCACTCGAAATTGTTTATGCTCAAGACAAAACACGCAAGCTTAATGTTATCTCCCAACAGCATATTGGTAGCGCAAAAGCAGAAGGCAATCGTGTCGAATTGCGTGATATTCAAGGCAGTGCGCACGTTTGTATCTCGGCAGAAACAAAAGGGCTAGAGCAAATTGCTCATAACCAGTGGCAACTCAAACGTGGACCGTTTATGCGTCGTTATTTAGATGGTTATTACCCAATGCAAGCCAGCCTAGAGGTATATTGGTCTGACATGCCATTACACTTAATCAATCATTACCCCAGCGAACAAATGGGTGTACAAACCAACGTTCAAGCACAATCGTTTCGGGCAACCTATCGTTTCGAAGGACAGCTCAGTCCACAGCTGTTATTCGAGCAACAAGCACAATAAATGCTTGATACAAACAGCATAAAACACTACTATAGATGACATAAACAACCTTTTTTTGTTTGCCTAGGGGTGGCGAAAGCCTGAGATTTTGTCGTTAATAACGGCAATAAACCCTCCGAACCTGATCCAGTTAATACTGGCGTAGGGAATGGCCTGAATTTTATTGCTGCTTTTGTCTGCATCCGTTCATTGCTTATTCCTTTTCGCCATTTGCACCAAGGAACCTTGCAAATGCTGATAAGAACCTCACTACTCGCTTCACTCGTTGCTGGCTTATTGCCTGTTTATGCGCAAGAGGCAAATACGCTCGATGCAATTACCATCTCCGCCGATTTGCGTAATAGCCAAGACAAAGAATTGGCCGCCAGTACCAGTGTGCTCACCGTGCAACAATTGCAAGATCAAGGCGCAACGCATTTTGGCGATGTACTATTGCAAACCCCTAACGTTAATTACTCGGGGCAAAGCAGCCGTCCTCGCCATATTCAAATTCGTGGCATGGGTGAGCGCGATGAATACACAGGCGCACCCAATGCCAGCGTTGGCTATGCCATCGACGACATCGACTTTAGCGGCATCGGCATGGCGGGTAGCCTCTTCGATGTCAAACAAGTCGAAGTGTTGCGCGGACCACAAAGCACCCGTTATGGTGCAAGTGCATTGGCTGGCTTAATCAATATCCAAACCAACGAACCCACAGCACAATCCGAACAAATGATTGAAGCCAGTGCTGGCGGTGATAGTTTGCGCGAGTTGGGCATTGTTAGTAGTGGCGCAATGAACAAAGAAGCCAACAGCCCGCAATATCGCTTTTCGATGTTTAGCCACAAAAGCGATGGTTTTCGCAACAACGCCTTTTTAGGACGCAGTGATACCAATGGTCGCGATGAATTAAACATTCGTGGCAAGCTTCGCTTTTTCCCAAGTGCTGTCACAACGGTTGACTTAACCTACTTACACAGCGATTTGAATAATGGTTACGATGCTTGGTCGCTCAACAACAATTTCACCACCTTATCCGATCAACCTGGTAAAGACACCCAACTCAGCAATGCTGGCGCAGTTAAAGTTACTCATAAAGGCAATCCGAACTACACCCTCGTCAGCACCACCACGCTGGCTAATAGCGATATGACATATGGTTATGATGAAGATTGGGTATATCCTGCCTTTGATCCTGTGAACGGATACAGCTCTGTTTACCAAAACAACAAACACCGTCGCACCCTCAGTCAAGAGCTGCGTTTGATTTCAACACCTGCTTCACGATTATTTAATGGTACAACCGATTGGCTTGTGGGCGGTTATGGATCACAATTGACTGAAAGCAACCTCACGCAAAGCACCTTTGGTGGAACGAATAACACCGACTATAACCGTCAGAATATCGCACTCTTTGGACAACTCGACCATGCATTAACCAAGACAACAACCTTATCGGGTGGTCTGCGCAGCGAACAAATCAATGCCCACTTTTCTGGTTCTAATGGCGATACCTTTAGCCCAACGGAAACACTATGGGGTGGACATATCACGCTCAGCGAACGCCTCAATAAAGCGCATACGGCATACACAAGCCTATCGAAAGGCTACAAAGCAGGTGGATTTAACCCAGGATTGCCCGCTGGCAGCGATGCCAAATACTTGCGTTATGGTTCAGAAAGCGCACTCAATTACGAAATCGGACTGAAGTCACGTCTGCCAGACAACCAGCTCAGCACAAAAGTAAACTTATTCTATACCGAACGCAGTAATCCACAGTTCGATGGCTATTCTTACGACCCCGTCACCCACGGCAACTGGGTATTTTTTACCGAGAACCTGAGCAAAGCCACCAACTATGGACTTGAAGCCGAATTTAACTGGCAACCACAACCACGCTGGCAAGTATTTGGTAATGCAGGGCTGCTGATGACCGAAATTAGTGGTACACCATTAAACATCGCCAATACCATTAGCGATCGCCAACAGGCACACGCTCCCAACTACCAATACCTATTAGGGACACAGTATCGCACGGCAAGTGGATACTTTGCGAGAGTGGAAGTTAACGGTGTTGATCAGTTCTATTTTAGCAACTCACACAGCATTCAATCAGATCCTTATACACTGGTAAATGCCCGTATCGGTTACCAGAGTAAAAACTGGGAAGCCTTTTTGTGGGGACGCAACCTGACAGACGAGAAGTACGCAACACGCGGCTTTTATTTCGGCAACAATCCGCAAACAGGTTATGCCGATGAAACCTATTTGCGCCTCGGTGACCGCCAGCAGTTTGGCTTAACCACACGCTTCTTCTTTTAAAAAAGGAAAAACAATCATGAATATTTCTGTTGATATTAGCTTGTATCCGCTGGATGCAGGCTTTAGCGAATTGGTGCTCGACTTCATTGACCGCATCAGCGGCATTGAAGGCATTCAGGTCGTTCGCAATACGCTCAGTACCCAAGTATTTGGCAATTACAAGCAAGTCATGGCGCTGCTAGAAGCGGAAATGGCAACCAGCTTCGCGCAATTGCCGCATAGTATTTTCGTACTCAAAATTATCGGTACCGACAGACATCCCGATGTCATTGACGATTAACGCTTCAGCACTCTGGGAGTTTTTCGCGGTTGCGCTAGGACTGATTTATATCATCCTAGCCGCACGGCACAACCTGTATGCATGGCTCGCATCGGGTATCAGCGCTACCATTTACGGCATATTATTATGGCAAGATGTCTTGCCCATGCAAGCGGGACTACATGCCTTTTATGTCATCACCGCTTTTATCGGCTGGCATCATTGGCGAAAAACAAAGCAATTAAAAGCGCCACAAGTTCATTACATGACAAAACGCGAACATCTGGTATTTATATCAGCTGGCACGCTTTTTACCCTAATCATTGGCAGCTATTTAGCGCAAAATGCACTGTCACAATCCCCTTGGCTCGACACATCAACAACCATTTTTTCTATGTTAACGACATGGCTAGTGGTGCAACAACGCATCGAAAATTGGTTATATTGGATTCTTATTGATAGCGTGAGTGCACTACTTTACTGGCAGACAGAACATCAGCAGATGGCACTGTTGTATTTATTGTATGTGGTACTTGCTGTATATGGCTTTTATCATTGGCGTAAGCGATATCTAAACACGCCAACAAGCTAAGCAAAATAATGCGCCCGTCTAAGCCACTGCGTTAAATCATTCACACCCAATACCGTCATGGCAAATAGTAACTTACGATAAACCGCACGTACCGCACCAATATCGGGAACAACCCCACCAACGGCTTGATAAGCATCTACCCAAAGCGCTAACTGCTTATCCGACATTAAATACTCAAGCAACACAAAATCGAGTTCAATAGGGGCAAAAACAAAAGCATCCAAATCAACCAAAGCACTCAACTGCCCACCAGTGACCAAAAACTGATCCCAACGCAAATCGGGCATCATTGGCACAAAACAACGCGGGCAATGATTAAAATCACGAATACTGTCATCAAAAGGAAAAGTATGCGATAAGGTTTCTTTCACGGTAGATGCCCAGTCTGAAGCAGAACTTTGCCCATCGAAAAAATTACCCCAAGTCGATTGAGCATTGCGATGTAAAGACGCGAGATGCAGCGCAAGATTAACAACCATTGTATTACTAACCTGTTCCGCATGAAGCGGATCGCCAAACAACATATCTGTTAACAAATAGGCAGCATGATCTGCCGTTTGATTCGAGCAATGTCGTAAATTGGGAACAGACAACGCCGTCATCGATCCAACGCGTTGGTACAAATCAGCAAAGAGACCATATTGATCACGCGGTCGCACATCAAATAGCGTATCCATCACTTGCCAAAATGGGGTGGCATCACGTGCCAATAGTTTTAAAAACAACACCCGAGGCTCATCAGTTCCAATCAACCATAAAGCATTGGTACTGTCGGTAAACTCGTAGGCTAACGGCAAAGCCTTAACCACACGAACAGGCAAATAATCGAACTGCGTTAACAACAAAATTCTCCCGTGTTTCAATGCGCTTGCTTAGTGTATCAATTTTCGGGCAATAAAAAAGGGTTAGATTGCTGTAAACTGTACCTATCGACATTGCGTAATCATATTGAAGCAATGGGCGGCAAGCTTGAAAAATGCTGCAAGCGCGTTGGTAACCCATTTATTGTATAAAGGACTGTATTGAATGGAACATTCGCTAATTTCTGCACACCACAAAGCAAATGCACTGATTTTATTGGTTATATACGCATTGTTTATCAGCCCTGCGAGTTTGGCAGCAGACACTCCTGTAGAATCCGTCGCACTGAGCAGCAGCGATGAGGTGAACTATCAACTGGTATCATCTAAAAAAGCCATGAGCGACAGCATGTATCAAGGCTTACTTGCCTTGGGTGTCAACTTTCCAGACAATAACGACAACAATACCCCTTGGTTTGGTCGAATGCCCGTTACGATCATTGGCGATGAACTCTATCTTGCCATGGTCAAAAAAGATGCTGTTGAAAATGACGTGGCGGCAAAAGCGATATTTTACACACTCTACAACAAAGTAGGCGTGATGAAGCGTAACGGTCGTCCTTATTTCGCCTACCAAGCCGAACAAATTGCCCACAATATCCGCGCACTGATTCCACAATTTTCGAATCCTAACGATGCCAATATGTTTATTCTAGCGTTTGCGGGCAAGTCACCAGATGACCCCGATGGCTTTATGAAGTTTATTCAACGCGACGATCAGAACCGCCCCGAGGGCAAAGTAACCAACGAAGCTGCAAATCTAACCATTTTGCAAGCCCTGCTCGACCTAAAACTGGCAACCCACCCAGAGCTGCAAGCGCAATACGCAGCAGCTCAAAAAGCAGAAGCAGCGCAACAACTCAATAGTGTCATGGATATCGTAAGCAATCTAAAACGGGTTAATGATATTTATGGGTATGTGCGACGTTAAGATATTGTAATGGTCTAGTAATCTTGAAAAGAAAGATGGCTTACAATTAAGCATCAAAATATGCCGACTTTAACGCATCAAAATTTTGTAGCGCATCAACGCATATTCTTGACTGGTTTAAATCTAACTCACTGTATTTCATGTTTTTTCACCTAAAAACGAGCAACAAGGCGCATTATAAGTGAAAAAGCATTAAATTCAATACAATAAGTTAATATTTATTTATACAAGAATCAAAGCATCTCCATCGCCATCGGACCGATAATCGAATAAGGATCTGTGGCATCAATGCGTTTGACCACTGCCAATTCACGATCAGCAGGGCTAAAAGGACGCTCTGATAACACTTTCTCGATCTTCCATTTCTCTGCGCGGGTTTCGGCAAACAAAACGTTAACCACGTTTGTTTTTGCGTATTGTTCATAAGCAGCGTAAAGATGATTACTTTGTTGTGAATTGCTTTCACTGGCCACAATCAGCTTTAACACATTACCAACCAAGGCTAAGAAAGCTTCATCACTCTTCTCAATATGGTTTTCAAACTGATTCTTGCCAGTAGGAATTACATCAGGATGCACAGGCACTTCGCCATATTTTTGTAGCCATAGGTCGCCTGCCACAATAATCGCTTTTCGCGTCAATGACATGAACCAGTTTCTAATAGCACTATCACCCGTTTCTTTTAGCTTAACTTCCAGCTTTGAAATGCGCTCTTCTAATTCGCGGGCGTAACGCTGCCAATCATTGGTGTTTTTAATCGTTTCAATAATAGCATTGGTATTTCTAGCCATTGCAAAATGATCGGTAATATCGAGAGCCATCTTTTGTTATTCCTTTTGGTTAGCTATTTTCTTTTGGTTCATGTTTAGCACCGCCATTCTGTCCTTCAACGCTTGTCTGAGTGATAGCATCGCTTTGCTTCGGCGCTTGACCGCCTTTGGCATCAAGACCATTCGTGCTTGATTGACCAGGCGAAAGAATGTTTTTCATTGTCTCCTGTGCCGCCCCTCTCGAAGCGCCCACAGCACCCTGCATCGCGCCTTGGACTTCCGCCGCGCCTCTGAACTCGCCAGCGCCACTATTGCCGCCGCCAATCCATTTCATCACATTATCTGCTGTTTCATAAATCATCGCAAATGATTTGTTGACTAAAATTGTTTTGTTTTATATGGTATGTGATACCATATAATTATGAAAGCTAATCTGATTTACAAAACGAAATATGAACATGGCAAAGGATTTGTCGAAATTGTCATTTGGGAAGTACCTAAGCCAGTACCACCATCAGAACATGCTTTCAAATACAGCTTGGTTTATATCGTCAATGGTCAAAGAGTTGTTGGATATGACAACGAGCGAGGCAAAGGCGATCACAAGCACTTGGGCGAGAACGAGTACCCATACAAGTGGGTTAGTCCTTCTCAGTTGATGAAAGATTTTATGTCTGATGTGGAGAGCATGTTATGAGTACCATTTTACACGTTAATGTTGAGTCATTAGCGAGCAGCTTAGATCGTGCTGCTAAGGTTATGGAAGCCTTGGAGCATGGCAAAAAAGTTAAGCAACAAGAAGGTATAGGCTTTACGAATGTCGCTAGTATGCTCAGTTTGTTTACGCCTAAACGCTGGGAGTTGATTGAAGTGTTGAGAAGTTCAGATGCAATGAGTGTTAAGGCTTTAGCAACGATATTGAATCGAAACTATAAAAATGTTCATACCGATGTTGCCGCATTAATCGAGTGGGGCGTTTTGAAGAGAAACGATAAAAACTGGGTGTACGTTCCTTACAGCGAACTACTTTTTGACATTAAGTTGCCGACGAAAAAGGCTGCTTGACACCGCCAGTGTCCCATTTTGAAAAACAGGCAATAAAAAAGGGTTAGCATTTCTGCTAACCCTTTGAATTTAGTGGTGGCCGGGGGCGGAATCGAACCGCCGACACACGGATTTTCAATCCGTTGCTCTACCGACTGAGCTACCCGGCCAAACTATTCACATATTATATGCGCGATAGGAATAAAAAGCCAGTACTTTAAGCCTTATTTATCTAAAGCTCTTAAAATAACCGATTTAACCTGTTCGATATCCGCTGTGCCATCGACATTAATGTATTTCAGTGTCGAATCCGTTGCTGCTTTAGCAGTATAAAATGTGATTAACGGCTGTGTTTGAGCAGCATACACATCTAAGCGTTTCTTAACCGTTTCTGGTTTGTCATCATCACGCTGAATTAAGTCTTCGCCTGTTTCATCGTCTTTGCCTTCGACCTTTGGCGGATTGTAAACAACATGATAAGTACGACCAGAAGCATGCACCCGACGACCCGACATACGCTCGATAATCACATCAAACGGCACATCAATTTCGATAACGGCATCTAACGCCACACCTGCAGATGCCAAAGCTTCAGCCTGTGCAAGCGTGCGCGGAAAACCATCGAGTAAAAAACCATTATGACAATCAGGTTCACTAATACGAACTTGTACCATACGAATAATTAAATCATCAGGAACCAACTGACCCGCATCCATATAACCCTTAGCTTCCAATCCCAATGGCGCACCCGCACGAATCGAAGCACGCAACATATCGCCCGTCGAGATTTGGGGAATATCATAATGACTGGTTAAAAAAGCCGCTTGTGTTCCCTTGCCCGCACCAGGTGCGCCCAACAGCATCAATCGCATAAAATTCTCCTTAATACAAAACCGAATCGGTAAATTTTAACCGATTAGACACAAAAAAACCGCCCGAAGGCGGTTTTTAAGTTTGTAAGCTGGCAGAAAATTAATTCAACTTAGCTAACTCTTTCACAGCAACTGCAGCAGGAAGTGCCACATAACCGTCTTTTTCAACAACTTGTTGACCATCTTTAGACAATACCAACGTCATGAACTCTTTGACCATTGGGTCTAATGGCTTACCCGGTGCTTTGTTTACATAAACATATAAGGCACGCGCTAAAGGATATTTACCACTGATCGCGTTAGCTTCTGTTGCTTCTTCAAAAGGTGTGCCTTCTTTTTTAGCCAAAGGTACTGCACGAACACCCGATGTTTTATAACCGATACCCGAGTAACCAATCGCATTAAGCGATGTTGCTACCGACTGCACGACCGATGCCGAACCAGGTTGTTCATTTACATTAGACTTAAAGTCGCCTTTACATAGCGCATGCTCTTTAAAGTAACCGTAAGTACCCGATACCGAGTTACGACCATAAATCTGAACTTCTTTACCCGCTAAAGGACCAGTCACACCTAACTGATCCCAGTTATTAATTTCTTCTTTACTACCACACTTACGCGTCGAAGAGAAAATCGCATCGACTTGCGACATCGTTAAGCCTTTAATCGGGCTGTCTTTATGAACATACACAGCCAAAGCGTCGATTGCAACCGCAATACCTGTTGGCTTATAACCATACTTAGCTTCAAAAGCCTCAATTTCTTTTGACTTCATCTCGCGGCTCATCGGACCTACGTTTGCAGTGCCTTCTGTCAGTGCGGGTGGTGCTGTCGAAGAACCAGCAGCTTGAATTTGAATATTGACGTTAGGATAAAAACGCTTAAACTCTTCTGCCCATAAAGTCGCTAAGTTAGCCAAGGTATCAGAACCCACACTCGACAAGTTGCCAGACACACCAGGTGCTTTTTGGTAGCCAGGTAAGCTGGCATCGACCGCTGCAAATAAAGGTGCTGCCAACAAGCTTGCACTCAAACCCAACGCAATAGAAACTGCTTTCATCATCTCTCGATTCCTCGTTAATTAACATACAACCGCTATTATGACCACAAGATATGACACTTTTATGACATGGCAGTCATCTTGTGACGCAACAAATGAACCTATTCACTCAGTAACGGAAAGCAACAAACAAAGCAGCTGCCTCGACCCAACTCACTGCTAATGCTCAACATAGCATGATGCCTTTCGAGCACATGACGCGTGATTGCCAACCCCAATCCTGTACCACCTGTTTCACGCGAACGCGCAGAATCGACACGATAAAAGCGTTCCATAATACGCGGCAAATGTTCGGATGCAATACCGATGCCTGTATCACACACAGACAAAGACAAGTTCTGATCCTGCTCAAACCAGCGCAAGGTTATACACCCACCGTCGGGTGTATAACGAATCGCATTCCCCACTAAATTGGTAAAGGCGCTACGTAAATACTCCTCGTGTCCCTGTAAGCCCTTATCTGTTTCGAGTAAAAACGTAATAACATGACCTTTTTTACCCGATAATTGTCTCGCTTCTTCAACAATTTGCGTCAACAAAGCAGGCACATCAACGGGAATCGGCTCCAATCTGCTATCGTTATTTTCTAACGATGAAAGGATCAACATATCTTCTACAATTTTACGCATACGCTCGGCTTGATTGTGCATTTGCTCTAACGGCTTATGCCAATGATCGGCATGTGAATCAGGACTATCGAGCATCATTTCGACGTAGCCCTGCATGACGGTTAAGGGCGTGCGTAATTCGTGCGAAGCATTTGCCACAAAGTCACGACGAATGGCATCATTACGCTTAAAAACCGTAATATCGCGCACAATCATCAAATCATGCCCCTGCATGAACGGACGAATATCCAATTCTAGGGTAAGTTGAGGATTTAAAGGCGAGGGAATTTCTAAAGGACTACTGACACGCCCTTCAATTAAATCAAGAACTTCGGGTAAGCGTAGAATTGAGGTAATAACCTGTTTTCGATGCGAACGTCTCAACCCCAATAACACAATAGCACCTTGATTAAACCAAGCGATACGCTTGCTTTTATCGAATGCCAAAACGCCTTCTGGCAAGGCTTTAGCCGCATACTTAAAATAGCGCGCTCTACCCAATAGTTTTTGGGCTAGGCGACGCTCTTTTTCTAATAATCGCGTGGCATCATAAAGCAGCGTTAGCAAGGGATTCATTGGCAGAGGAATTAAATTACGTCCACCAGAGCTTTGCCACTTATCGGCAACCCACAACGCCACCAACCAACGAATAGCCAGTACCGTCGCTACCAACCACCCCATCACCTGCCAACCACCTGTCCACCAAGCGATAACCAGCGCAAAACCGAATAACCAGACGATACTTGAAAACGCTTGTTTAGCGTAATGCATGACGCTTATTCCGTAACCGAAAAACGATAACCCGACCCGCGAATGGTTTGAATATACGACTCACACCCATGCTCTTCCAAAGCACGGCGCAAACGACGAATATGCACATCAATTGTTCGGTCTTCGACCACCACACGATCACCCCAAACTTCATCGAGCAACTGGTTGCGCGTAAAAACACGATTAATATGTGTCATAAAAAATTGCAACAAACGAAATTCTTTAGGACCCAATTTTACTTCGTCACCGTCAATCGTCAGACGGTGACTGGTTGTGTCCAAACGCATACGCCCTGCCACAACGCTCTCACCCAAAGTCGCATCATCAAAGCGTCGCAATAGCGCCCTAATCCTTGCCAATAACGCGCGAGGCGAAAAAGGCTTGGTGACGTAGTCATCAGCACCCATTTCGAATCCCTGCACCTGATCTGTTTCATCGGCACGCGCGGTAAGCATAATAACAGGAACCTGCTTAAGCTTTTCGTGCGACTTTAACCGCGATAATAAACTCACACCTGGTACACCTGGCAACATCCAGTCGAGCAGAACGAGATCGGGTGTTTCATTCAGTGCGAGTTGCCACCCCTGCTCGGCATTACCAGCCGCCTGAACCGTCATACCCGCTGTTTGTAACGTAAAACTGAGCATGTCGCGAATCGAAGATTCATCTTCTACGACCAAAACAATCGGAGCAGACATAGATATAACCTCTGGGGACTTCAATAACCTACAAGGGTTGGGGGGGGGCTGGAGGAAGGGGTGCGCTAAAAACGCCACAAAGTGGGGTTTTTAGCGGTTACCCTCTGTTTGGCTTACAAAATCTCACGATATTTGTTAGCGATATCAGCCAAACGCTCAGAACTAATCTGACGCATATCAGAGCCTTCTACAACATAAAAAACATGTTCTGCAATGTTTAAAGAATGATCCGTCACACGTTCCATCGCACGCAATGCATTTAACAAATCCAACATACTCGGAATTTGCTCGGGATGCGCCATCATATGTTCACGCATTAACTTTTGTGCCGCACGATACTCTTCATCTGCAGCGGCTTCTTTTGGTAATAGGGTTAGTGCTTTTTTCACATCTAAATTGGCAAAAGCATCTAGCGTAATTTTAAGCATTTCCTGCGCGCACACCGTCATTTCCACCAAATGCTCATAACCAGGAATGCTCGCACAATCGACATTTTCGCTATCACGCAAGTTAATCACCACACGAGACAGTTTGGTGATTTCATCGCCCACACGTTCCAAGTCGGTCACAATGTGCAAAGCAGCCATAATTAGACGCAAATCGATGGCGGCAGGTTGTTGACGCGCTAATACACGCACGCACATTTCATCAATATTGGCTTCTTGACGATTAATAAAACGATCTAAGCCAATCACTTCTCTCGCCATCACAGCATCACTTTTACGCAACGCTTCAAAGGCACGCGTCATCTGTTCTTCAACATGACCGCCCATCGCTAATACTTTGTTAAAAATATTTTCTAAATCTTGATTGTAACGACGCGAAATATGCGGCGTAATGATATTACTATCCATTTTTTAGCTCCTGTTAGCCGAAACGACCCGTGATATAGTCTTCTGTCTGTTTTTGCGATGGATTAGTAAACAAGGTGTCGGTGTCGGCATACTCAATCAACTCACCCATGTACATGAACGCCGTATAATCGGAAACACGCGCAGCTTGTTGCATATTATGCGTCACAATTAAAATCGTAAACTTTTCTTTTAAATCAAAAATCAACTCTTCGATACTAAGTGTTGAAATCGGATCTAATGCTGATGTTGGCTCATCCAACAACAAAACTTCTGGCTCAATGGCAATGGCACGTGCAATCACCACACGCTGTTGTTGTCCACCCGACAAACCCATCGCGTTATCATGTAAACGATCTTTGACTTCGTTCCAAATACCAGCACCTTTCAGTGCCCACTCAACTTTATTATCAAGTACGCTGCGGTTGTTCTCGCCTTGTAAACGCAAACCGTAAGCCACATTCTCATAAATCGACTTAGGGAATGGGTTAGGTTTTTGGAACACCATCCCTACTTTGCGACGCAAAACGGATACATTTAGCGTCTTTTCCATGATATCTTGACCATGTAAGCTGATTTCACCTTCAACACGCACACCATCGACCAAATCATTCATGCGATTGAAACAACGCAGTAGCGTCGATTTACCACATCCAGAAGGTCCGATAAAAGCGGTTACCCGATTTTCGGGTAACACCATATTGATTTTATTTAATGCTTGCTTCTGACCATAATACAGGTTCCAGTCTCGCACATGAATGGCAATTTTTTCTTCTTCTAAATTCAGACCACGATTTTCACGATCTAAAGCAACGTTAACAGAACTCATTTTAATATTCCTTTAATTGTCTAGCGACTTGAAGCGTTCACGCAGACGGTTACGAATGGCAATCGCGCTAATGTTCAATGAAATAACAATCAATACCAATAAAAAGGCAGTGGCATAAACCAATGGCTGTGCCGCTTCAATATTCGGACTTTGAAAACCCACGTCATGAATATGAAAGCCTAAATGCATGATTTTTTGATCTAAATGCACAAAAGGGGCATTGCCATCAATGGGCAAACTCGGGGCTAACTTAACCACACCTACCAGCATTAAGGGAGCAACCTCACCTGCAGCACGGGCAATCGCTAAAATAAGCCCCGTCATAATGGCAGGCGATGCCATCGGCAACACCGTACGCCATAAGGTTTCGATTTTCGTTGCGCCCAAGGCCAACGAGCCTTCACGAATGGCACGCGGCACACGTGACAAGCCTTCTTCTGTCGACACAATCACCACTGGCAAAGTTAACAAGGCAAGCGTCAATGCAGCCCATAACAAACCAGACGTGCCAAAAGTGGGAGCTGGCAAAGCCTCTTGATAAAAAGCTTGGTCGATGCCATGACCAACAATGTACACAAAAAAGCCCAAACCAAACACACCATAAACAATCGACGGTACGCCAGCTAAGTTATTCACCGACACACGAACCATACGCACAATCACACCATCTTTGGCATATTCACGCAAATAAACAGCGGCCATAACCCCAAATGGCATCACAATAAATGTCATGATAAACACTAAGGTAACTGTACCAAAAATGGCAGGGAAAATACCCCCTTCGGTATTGGCTTCTCGCGGATCGGTGCTTAAAAACTCCCAGATTTTATGGAAAAACTCACCCGTTTTCGCTAAGATTCCCATATTGTTCGGCATGGTTGCAGCCACAACTTTACTCACAGGCAACTGAACCAGCTTACCGCCCATGACCTCAATTTCTGCCACCCCTAACGACTCTGACAGCTTTTGCAATTTTTGCATGTCGGTCAATAACAACTCATACTTTTGGTCTAAGTCTTTACGCTCTTGAGCCAGACGAGCCATTTGATCGTCCGTTAAGGCGTTCTTCAACTCCAACCCTCGACGCTCTAGTCGCAAACCTTCAACAGCATAATTGATACTACCAATCTTATCTTTTTGGATATCGACCAGCTGTTCATATAACTGTCCGTGGTAAACAATCAGCGATTTAAAACTATCCCAAGCAGCACTTCCCGATGTCTTACGACCATCCGAATTGGTTACAGATACCAAACGACCGTATAGATTACCCCATTCGTAACGCTCAATGGTCACCATATTTTGAGGCACATCTTGCGCAATGACAGCAGGATCATCGACCCACTTAAAATCAGCACCAAACAACTCACGACCACCGATTTTAACCAGAGTTTGCGGAATATGCTTGACACCAACAGTTGCATCCCCTTCTAAGCGCTCTCCTGTACGCTGACGTTCGCCAATCAGCTGCACATTGCCACCCTTGCCATCGTCAACGGTAAAAACAATAACATCTTTTGGCCAAAAATGCGCAACGCCTTTGACTGCCAACAAACCCACCAAACTGATAACCGCTAATAAGCTAATCGTTAACGCCATTGCGTTAAACCAAACCCAGTGATTGCCTTCTTTCATCCATGATTTTAACATGACATCTTCCTCTTACAGTGCGCCGTAGCGTTTGAGCATGCGCTGACGAACCAATTCAGCAAGCGTGTTAAAAAAGAAAGTAAACATAAACAATACCAACGCAGCCAAGAACAGAACACGATAATGCGTACTACCCACTTCCGATTCAGGCATTTCTACCGCAATATTTGCCGACAGCGTACGCAAGCCTTCAAAAACGTTAATATCCATAATCGGTGTATTGCCTGTCGCCATTAGCACGATCATCGTTTCACCCACAGCACGACCAAAACCAATCATCACCCCAGAGAACAAACCGGGTGATGCTGTCGGCAACACCACACCGATCATCGTTTGCCAAGGCGTTGCGCCTAGTGCTAACGAACCATTGACCTGATGTTTAGGCACGTTATAAATCGCATCTTCGGCAATCGAGAAAATAATCGGAATCACAGCCAAGCCCATAGCGATACCGACAACCAACGAGTTGCGTTGATCGTAGCCAATACCTGCCACATTCGTTAACCAAGAAGGCATATCGCCAGCGAACAATGCATTTTCGACAGGCTGACCCAACAAACCAACCAAAACAAAGGTTAACAACACAACAGGAATTAATAATGCAGCTTCCCAACCATGCGGAATTTTAACCCTAACGGCATCAGGCAATCGGCTCCATGCGTAACCAAATACAAACACTAACGTTGGCAAGAGTATTAAAAACAAGAAGAAGTCGGGTAAGTTTTTCTCTAAAAATGGCGCTAACCATAACCCCGCCAAAAAGCCGATAATCACTGTTGGCAAGGCTTCTAACAACTCAACCACAGGTTTGACAGACTGACGCATCGCAGGTGCCATGAAAAAACCTGCATACATCGCAGCCATTAGAGCGATCGGAATGGCGACCAACATGGCATAGAAAGCTGCTTTTAAAGTACCAAATGCCAAAGGCATCAACGAAAACTTTGGCTCAAAGTCAGTGTTAGATGAAGACGACTGCCAGATGTAGTCTGGTTGTCCGTAGCCTTCATACCATACTTTATTCCACAACACTTCCCAGGACACTTCTGGATGCTCATTATCCAGTTTCCAAAGATGCATAACACCGTTAGCATCTTCTGCTAATACCGCATTCGAACGTGGTGCCAACGCCAATTTGGTTAACGCCACCTGAGATAAAGACTCTACCGCTAAGGTGCGATGCGCCGTGGCATGATAGACACCGACCTGACCTTGCGCATCGGCGACCACAAACCCTTTGCGACGCTGCTCGCTGCCAACCTGAACAATCGCTGCCTGCTGATCATTAAACTGACGAACAGGCATGAAATCATAATTATTGCTCGCATCACGAACGGGAAACCATTGCGTAATCTGACCATTAGATTCACCCAGAAGCAACGATATCTCGCCTAACAAAAATGAAACAGACGTTAAACGACGACTGCCTTCACGATTATCGCCAAGCAATGCAATATTTTTATAAAAAGTAGGCGTATCACCCGTACGCAAAGCAACAACAGAGGCATTTCCTTGCTCGTCGATGGCGTACATCCAATCTAACAACCCATCGAGCATTAACCAACGTGGCTGCGTGTTAACCGCAATATCGACACTATCTAAGGCTTCTAAGCTGACTTCATCAGAAAACATTTGCTTTTTCTTTTCGAAACGACGCAATGTAATCGACGATGATCCCTTGGCAAAAGCGGCAAAGATGACAGAATCTGCACTTGATCGGCCCGCAACAGAAAGAAGCGGCTGATCTTGTGCAATCATCATGGGCTTATCTTCTAGCGGATAGCTCAGTTTAGGCGTAACGCGTCGTTTCCCATCCTCATAACTGATCACAAAAGCATAACGTGTGACCAACAAGCTACCATCACTCAAACCAAAAACGACTTCGCCATCAGCTTCATTTATCAGCTGATACGATGTTATCTGAACCGACTCAGGTATCGATAAGCGTGTTTCGAGAACCACCGCGCCTGTTTCTGCTTTAAAAAAGATGACTTGTCCTGTTTCGGTCACGCGCATTGCCGTATCCCGATACTCATCCATTGCCAGAAAGACGCTCTTACCGCTCGCGGGATGCTCGTAACTGGTAACTCTGTCAAAGGTTGCCGAAACAAACAAAGGCGCAACTTGTAAAAAGAAAAATGCCATCATCAGTAACACCGCACCAATAACAGCAAAGCCGCCTGCACCAATGGCATAGCGTGCACCAATATCTTTGTAAGCTCTCAGACGCTCACGTCCTAACGATAAGGATTGTGTATCTCTATTTTTTAATGACATGCTAAATAAAGCCCTTTTTTGACTAGTGCTTATTTTAGTTGAAAATTATGACTTTTGTATGACAAAAGAAACCTTTTGCAGCAAACCAAGCACCAAAAAAACAGACAAAAAGCACCAAAAAAGACAACAACGCACACACAGCAATCTAAAAAACACATATTTTTTTAAATTCCCTTCATCTAATGAGATATTTTTTAACATGCTTCTGGTTTTTTGGCACACTTCGGGCTAATATCCACAGTGTATGAATATTATTTCACTCCTCATTGTTTAAAAAGGATGCTCTCATGGCGAAAAATGTTGTCGCACGTATCAAAGAAGAAAACATCAAGTGGGTTGACCTGCGTTTTTGTGATACTCACGGTAAAGAACAGCACGTTACCATTCCTGCTAGCAAAGTAACCGAAGACTTCTTTGAAGCGGGTCAACCTTTCGATGGTTCATCGGTTGCTGGTTGGTTAGGCATCGAAGCATCAGACATGGTACTGTTGCCACATGCAGACACAGCAATCATGGATCCATTTACCGACGATCCAACCATGATCATTCGTTGCACCATTCACTACCCCATCTCTTTGGAAGGCTACGACCGCGACCCACGCTCTATCGCGATGCGCGCAGAAGCTTACCTAAAGTCAACAGGTATTGCTGACTCTTGCTTCGTTGGTCCTGAGCCAGAATTCTTTGTTTTTGATGATGTTCGTTGGGGCGCAGACATGTCTGGTTCTTTCGTTAAAGTCGATTCGCAAGAAGCTTCTTGGAACACAGACAAAGTTTATGCTGACGGCAACATGGGTCACCGCCCAGCAACGAAAGGTGGCTACTTCCCAGTGCAGCCAGTTGACCAATTACACGAAATCCGCGCTTCTATGTGTGACTACTCAGAAGCAATGGGCTTAGGTATCGAAACGCACCATCACGAAGTGGCTAACGCGGGTCAATGTGAGCTAGGCATTGCTGGTAATACACTGGTTAAAAAAGCCGACGAAGTATTGGTTCTAAAGTACGCAATTCACAATACAGCGCACCTATACGGCAAAACAGCAACCTTCATGGCCAAGCCAATCGTTGGCGACAACGGTTCTGGTATGCACGTGAACATGTCTTTGTCTAAAGATGGTCAGAACCTATTCGTGGGTGATGGCTATGGCGCTTTATCAGAAATGGCGATCTACTTCATTGGTGGCATCATCAAGCATGCGAAAGCACTGAACGCTTTCACAAACTCAGGTACTAACTCGTACAAGCGTTTGGTTCCAGGTTTTGAAGCACCCATTATGCTGGCTTACTCTGCACGTAACCGTTCGGCGTCGATTCGTATTCCTTACGCACCAAACCCACGTACACGCCGTATCGAATGTCGTTTCCCAGATCCTATGTCTAACCCATACTTAGCCTTTGCCTCAATTATGATGGCTGGCTTAGATGGCGTTCTGAACAAGATCCACCCAGGCGAACCTGCAGATAAAGATTTGTACCACTTGCCTCCTGAAGAAGCAAAAGCAATTCCTCAAGTATGTCACTCATTAGACATGGCTTTGGAAGAGCTAGACAAAGATCGTGCTTTCTTAACACAAGGCGGCGTATTCACCGACAACATGATCGATGCTTACATCGAATTAAAAATGAAAGAAGTGACACGCATGCGCATGACAACTCACCCAATCGAGTTCGACATGTACTACAGCCGTTAATGATCGCAACAAGATCATTAACAGTAAAAAGCCCCATCAAATTGATGGGGCTTTTTTATTTCATAACATAAATAAACAACTGAGTCTCACGCCCATCTGCCAACACCCATACATCATCTGGCTCAACATCGGACACCGCAAAGCTATTAGACACAAGAACGGAACCCACTCGCATTTCTACTTGCGCTTTTTGCCAAATTGCTGGCATTGGTACTGGCGACAAAAAAACATAAACCAAATCATAGCGCGACAAATCTTGTTGCCACATATCGCCACGAATCACGTGCCCTTTCCCAACTAAGCGACATATTGCATTCGACAACACAGCCAAAACAGGCGAAAACTCCACACCTGTCGCATCGACACCCGAAGCAGCTAAAGCACGAACAACACCACCCAAACCAGAACCCAAATCAACCGCTGTTTTGATATGACGTTCCATCACGAGCAGAGACAAAGCACGGTGCGTTATTCGATTCGATAAGTACAACGGAACGCGCTCGCCCAACACATTCGAAAAAACCAACATCAATAACAGGGCAAGCACGCCAAAAGCATAAAAAGGTACGTAAGTCTGACTTAACCCTGCAAATAAGCCTATTGGCAATAGTGCCTGAATCCACAACCACCAATATGGCATTTTTGCAACAAAACTCACGATCAGCGCCAAGCCTGCTTGCGCGAAAACAATCCACAAAGGATGATAGGGCGGTATAATCCATTGCGCCAAATAAGGCAGACTCAGCGAAAGCGAAACAAAGACCATGAGCTGAATAAACAGCGCCAACCAAAGCGGATTCTTAAAAAATAAAATGGCTATTTTTGTTTTTTTTTGGTGCATTGGTATGATTCTTTTTTGTAATAAATCAGTAAAAAATAACTAACTAATTGTTTTTTAAATATTATAAATAAATTTGGCACGAGTATAGCTAATAAACAATCAAGCTTTATGTTTTCAACAACCTCAATCTGAATACTTAGGGCAACAATTTACTTTATCACACTGGAGTGTAACATGAAAAAAATCCTTTCTACTGCAATCGCAACAACATTAGCAGCAACAGGTTTAATGGCAACAACAGCCGCTTTCACAACAGCTTCTGCTGATATGGCTTATAACGCTGGCGTGATGAGCCAGTACGTATTCCGTGGCATGGTGCAACGTGACAGCGCATCGCTAATGGGTGGCGCGGATTATACACACGATTCTGGTTTGTATGCTGGCGTTTGGGCAGCACAAGTTGGTAACGAAGGAAATCTAGCTGGCGGTGTGTACTCTAACGGTCACTCTACAAGCAATGGCCTTGAAATTGATCTGTATGGTGGTATCAAGAAAGAGTTCAGTGGCGTAACATTAGGTGCTGGTTTTACAAGTTATCAATATACAAACAAAATGTCTAGCACTAAGGCTGGTTTTGATACTGCTTACAATGAACTTAACTTCAGTTTAGCTTACGGTCCAATTACAGCAACAATTAATCCAGGTTATCATGAAGCTGTTAGCGGTAAAAGCAACAAGGACTACATATTTTATAGTTTGAAAGGTGAATACAATGGCTTTTACGCGTTGTATGGCGCATTTGACAAAAAAGAAGACCTAACTGCATCAAAAGGTGCTGGCTTCACATTTGACACAATGAAAGATGGTAGCTATGTTCAAGCTGGTTATAAAACTAGTTTAGGCGGACTAGATATTGATGCATTCTTGGTCAAGTCAAGCAAAGAATTAAACATGGCAGGATCTGATGCTAATGCAACAGACGCAACGACAGTAGCTATCTCTGCAACAAAAGCATTCTAATCAACACTTGATTTCCTCATGTTGACCCTTTAGCAGCCTTATGGCTGCTTTTTTTATATCTGCGACACCGCTTTCGGCATAAAAACCCTACAGAATATACAAAGTCTGTCGTTACAGTTACCACAAAGTAAAAACCTTTTGTTATACTCAAAGTTATCCATTTCGCTAAAAAAAGAGCCTTCATCATGCTGAGCAACTTGCCCATTCGATACAAAATCATGCTGTTTAGTTTGTTTCTTGCTATTAGTGCAACGGTTATTGTTGGCAGCATCAGCATGTCGCTCAGTGCCAAGTCGCTTAAAGTAGAAGCAGAGCATCGTTTAGAACTGTTGCGCGACGGGCGCAAACAAGCGATTGAACAGTATTTTGCCAGTTTGATGTTGTCGACAGAAATGATCGCCAGCTCACCCGATACCATTCGCGATTATCGCAAGCTTGTCGATGTCATCGAAGGCATTGAAAGCAACGATTTTACGCAATCGGATATTGAGCATGCGAAAAGTAGCCTTAAAGACTATTTGAGCAAAGATTTTAGTGTTACCTACACGCAAAAAGCAAACAAAACACCCGACATCGCGCGTTGGTTAGCCAAAATGGATCCGACTGCCTTAGCGATGCAAGAGCGGTACATTGCAAACAACCCGCACCCGCTCGGCAGCAAATCAGAGTTATTATTACCCCAAGGTAACGATGACGATTATCCTTTTTGGAACAGCCATGATCGCCTGCATCAGCGTATTCAGGAACGCATGAAACCCAATATCACGGCTTTTGGTTTTTACGATATTTTCTTAATCACCCCATCGGGTCGTATTGCTTACACCTATTTTAAAGAAATCGATTATGGCACTTCGTTAACAACTGGACCTTGGGCAAACAGTAATTTAGCGCGTGTTTGGAAAGAAGCCAGCGAAATGAATATGCCTAACTGGTTCGCAGATTACGAAAACTACGCGCCCTCTTACGAATCGCCTGCGAGCTTTTTAATTATTCCGCTTAAAAATGGTGATACGGTTCTTGGTCATATTGCCTTTCAAATCGATCTGTCGCAGGTTAATACCATTATGGGACAGTCGATTGGCACAGGGAAAACAGGCGAAACGTTACTGGTTGGTAGTAATTATTTAATGCGTTCAGACTCAAGACTCAAGCCCCAAACACATAGCTTAGAGGCCTCTTGGGCAAATCCTAATACAGGAAAAATAGATGATGCCGTGACACGCAAGGTACATGAAGTGGGTGCGACAGGCGTTGAAAGCAACCTAGACTATCGTGGACAAGAAACCATTACCGCTTATACGCCCATTGCATTATGGAACATTGTGTGGGGAATTATTGCCAAAGAAGATGTTAGCGAACTCTATCAACCCATCAACCAACTACAACAAACCTTGTCTTTGGCTGTTATTCTCATGGTATTTTTTGTCATTATCACATCAATTATCTTCTCTGGACGACTGACTAAGCCAATTCTGCAATTAATGCAGACCATGAATCATGCGAGAACAACAGGTAACTTAAATCTACGTGGCAAGATTGCCAGTCATGATGAAATTGGTGACATGACCAATTCGTTTAATGAGCTAATGCAAACGCAAAACAACATGATTAATGACTTAAACAACACCTTACAGGAAATTTCTCAAGGAAACTTTAACTGTTCGATTACTGCTGAATACAAAGGCGACCTAGCCAAGCTTAAAGAACGAACAAATGACACCATCGAAACATTGCGCAGCACGATGGGGCAAATTCGACAAGCTGTCGATGCGTTAAACTTGGGTAGCTTCAACTTTAAAGCAGAAACGAGTGATTTAACAGGTGATTTTAGAAGCATCATGATCAGCTTGGGACGTGCCATGCAGCAAGTGAATCATGCCTTTAGTATGATTAGTCACATCATGACCGAGTTATCCACATTTAATTTAGATACGCTTCTTAACATTGATGCGTCTGGTGATATTGCTCAACTGACCAATAACATCAATGAAACACTGTCTGCATTGCAAATCGGTATCAGGTCAGCAAATCAAACAATTGCCAATATCGAAAAAGGGGATTTTTCGCACCCAATGACGGGTAATTTATCAGGAGAAATGGCAAGTCTACAATCCGCACTGAATCAAGCCATCGAAAATATCAACCTAACGCTTGGTGCGATTATGGGACGCGTCCGCGAAACCAATACCAATAGTCAACGCATCACACAAATCACGCAACAAGTTAGCGAACAAATGCAATCGCAATCTCATGCACTTCAAGCCTCTGCTTCCGCAATGGAAGAGTTGTCGGAACAGGCACAATCGACCGCCAGTACGGCAAACAGTGCTGCCGATCAAGCACGCAAGGCATCTGAACAAGTATCGACAGGCGTAGACATCATGAACCAAAGCATGACGGCTATGCAGGATATTCGCCGATCAAGCCGTCGTATTACTGAAATTTTGGGGTTGATCGACTCTATTGCCTTCCAGACTAATTTATTAGCACTCAATGCTGCTGTCGAAGCTGCTCGCGCAGGCGAACACGGTCGAGGCTTTGCCGTCGTTGCTGGCGAAGTTCGCGCCTTATCGCAAAAAACCGTACAAGCCGCTTCTGACATTAAGGGGCTGATTGAAAACAATAATGAGCAAATCAATAATGGTGCCGAGTTAATCGCTTCAGCGAGTACCAGTATGCAAACCATCAACGAACAAATTGGTGGTTTCATTACCCTTATTGATGATATTCTGAATAAAAACATTGAACAAGCCAGTGCCATCGAATTGAGCAATCAATCGATACAACATATCGACCAACTTAACCAGAACAATGCCCAGCAAATGATAAGCGCTGCAACAGAAGCGCAAACGATGCTGAATTCGGCGCAATACTTAACCGACATTATTGAGCAATTTAAGCTCGATAACAAAGCGGTTGCAATTGCTAATGATCTTGCAGTGATCGCGGCAAGAGAGCAGAAAAACAAAAGAACATCTGACACAGGTAAACCAACATTGTCATTACCCGCACCGACAGCGCAAAGTGGCATGCCCGTCAAGCCCATTCGTGCGCTACCCGCACCCGATACAACCAAAAAAGCAAAAACAGAAGAATGGGAAGAGTTTTAAGCGACACCCTTCTCTGTTCGTGATAACCGCCGTAATGGCGGTTTTTTTATTTTAGAAATTTTTGCACCAAAATAAAATAAAAAACAAGCATCCACACTAAACAAAAACAATAAATTAAACTAATTTATTGTTTTATAATTGTTTATTAAAAAAAGGAACAATTATCGCTTAATATTTTTGCGAATATTAAAATTGCACAACGGAGAACATTTCATGAAGCTAATTACTGCTATTGTTAAACCTTTCAAGTTAGACGATATCCGCGAAGCGCTCAGCTCGCTTGATATCCACGGCATGACGGTCACTGAGGTTAAAGGTTTTGGTCGCCAAAAAGGTCATACAGAGATTTATCGTGGCGCTGAATATACGGTCGAGTTTTTGCCTAAAATTAAAATTGAAGTTGCCGTTTCTAGTGAACGTGTCGATAGCATTTTAGAAGCAATTATCGCAGCAGCGCATACAGGAAAAATCGGTGACGGCAAAGTCTTTATCACCAACCTAGACGAAGTGGTTCGTATTCGCACGGGCGAACGCGGCACCATCGCACTCTAAACCATCATATATTGATACTGGAGAATACAATAATGCAAACATTAAAACAAAAAGCATTGCTGGCACTAGCTGGCATGAGCGCAGCAGTGATGCCTGTCATCAGTTGGGCAGAAGAAGCCGCAGCAGAAGTTGCGGAAGCGGCTGCTGAAGTCGCAACGATTAATGCGGGAGATACGGCTTGGATGCTGATTTCGAGCGCATTGGTTTTGTTAATGATCATTCCTGGTCTTGCACTTTACTATGCAGGCATGGTTCGCGCTAAAAATGCTTTGTCGACCATGATGCAAGTTTTCGCCGTGGTATGTGTCGGCTCAATCGTATGGTTCGCTTTTGGTTACAGCCTCGCTTTTGGTGATGGCGGTGACAATAACGCATGGATTGGTGACTTGTCGAAAGCCTTTTTAGCAGGCATTATGCCTGGTGATGTGAAGGGTACCATTCCAGAAGTGCTGTTCATCATGTTCCAAATGACATTTGCGCTCATCACACCTGCAATCATCATCGGTGGCTTTGCTGAACGTATGAAGTTCTCTGCTGTGTTACTGTTTACAGCATTATGGATTAGCCTAGTATACGTACCGATTGCACACTGGGTATGGGGCGGTGGTTTCTTATCTGCTGATGGCGTATTAGACTTTGCAGGTGGTACAGTTGTACACATCAACGCAGGTATTGCTGGCTTAGTGGCTGCAATCATGATTGGCAAACGTAAAGGTTATGGCACACAAGGCATGACACCGCATAGCATGATGATGACGATGGTCGGTGGCGCTATGTTGTGGGTCGGTTGGTTTGGCTTCAACGCAGGTTCTGAATTAGCAGCTGATGGTGTTGCGTCTATGGCAATGTTAGTCACTCAAATCGCTACTGCTGCTGCTGCAATGGGTTGGATGATGGCAGAGTGGATGACACGTGGTAAGCCTACAGGCTTTGGCTTAATCTCTGGTGCGGTTGCTGGCTTGGTTGCGATTACCCCTGCTGCAGGTTTTGTCGGTCCTACTGGTGCGTTGTTCATGGGTATTATCGCTGGTGTGGTTAGCTTCATTGCGGCAACGAGCATTAAGCGTGCCTTTGGTTATGATGATGCACTAGATGCATTCGGTGTTCACGCTATTGCGGGTATCGTCGGCGCTTTATTGACAGGTATCTTTGTCGACACCATGTTTGGCGGTAAGGGATTGGCTGAAGGCGTTAGCATGATGTCTCAGTTTTTGATTCAAGCTGAAGGTGTTGGTGTAACAATTGTTTACAGCGTCATCGCAACCGCAATCATCTTAAAGGCGATTGATATCATGGTTGGCTTGCGTATCACTGAAGAAGAAGAAGTCGAAGGTATGGACTTGGCATTGCATAACGAGCGTGCTTACAACCATTAATTTGGATTCTCAAACAAAAAAGCCCCATCAAATTGATGGGGCTTTTTTTGTTTATGACGATTAACCCAAAGTGTCATGCCAAACATGAGCCACCTTATCTACCCAATCACCCACCAGCTCACGATCAATCAGATTACCGCCCACTTGTGACAAGGCATGAACATGCCCCAGACTACGGTAAGCACGATAGGCATCTGACAACAACTGAGCAACAGAAGGCTCAATCACACCTTCTTCTGTCAGCCCTTCTAACTGACGAATATTATCACTATAGGCAACCACATTGGGATGCTGACTTGCCGACGACAATACCCAATACTGCACTAAAAACTCGATGTCGATAATACCGCCCTTACCTTGCTTCAAATCAAATTTTTCTGCTGTCGACTTATCGAGATGATCACGCATCTTCTGACGCATCGACACCACTTCTTGCTTGAGCTTGCCAACATCGCGTGGCTGACATAAAAAGGTACGTCGCCCAGACTCAAATCGCTCAACTAAATCGGGAGATCCTGCAATAGCCCGTGCACGAATTAATGCTTGATGCTCCCAAGTCCATGCCTGTTCTTGCTCATAACGAAAAAAACTCGCTAAGGTTGGCACTAAAGCACCCGAAGCGCCGTGCGGACGCAACTGCATATCTACTTCATATACCATACCAGAAATCGTCTGTGTTGCTAATAAACTCGATAATTTTTGTCCTAAACGTGTAAAAAACACCGCATTATCTAAAGGTCTTGCACCATCGGTCATCGCAGTTGAGTTTAACCGTTCGTCCGATAAATAAACCATATCTAAATCAGAGGCATAACCTAATTCAAACCCACCCAATTTACCAAAACCAACCACCACAAAGGGAATGGTATCGCCCGCATAGTCAGCTGGTTTTCCATGCTTGCTCAGCATCAGCTGCCATGCTTTCTTTAAGCTTTCTTCGACAACCACTTCAGCAATCCACGTGAGATAGTCACTGACTCTCATCAACGGTAAAGCGCCTGTGATATCGGAGGCGGCAACACGAAACACCTGAGCATGTTTAAAGCGACGAATAATCTCCATAAAACGCTCTTCATCATCCACATCAATCACCTGATGATAAAGCTCCTCTGCCAAAGCTGCTTTGGATAATGGCGCAAATAGAATACGTTCATCTAACAGCTGATCCAATAACGATGGCATTTTAACCAAATAATCAGTCAACCAAGGACTGGCAGCACAGAGCCGAACCAGAAGCATTCTCGCTTTGCTGCTTTCGCGCAACAATACCAAGTAAGCGCTGCGTTTGAGCACCGCTTGCACAACCAATAAAACCCGTTTTAAGGTTTCACCATCGCCAACCTGTTGGGCTATGTCTGCCAATAATAGCGGCATTAACCCATCTAACCGTCCTTTTGCCTCAACACTCAGCAATGCAATTTGTCTTGACTGCAACACACCCAGCAATTGTTCACGCCAAATCGACTCATGTTCCAATGGCGTGGTCAATACCGCTGTTTCTGGATATTGCCACAAGGCAACCCATTCATCTTGCTGTAACACTTCTGTACCACCGAGCACGGCATCAAAATGTCTTTCGACTCGTCTTCTGTGCCCATTCAGCGCTTGCATAAACGCATCAACATCTGCAAAACCCATTGATTGAGACAACAACAACTGACGTTCTGGTTCAGTCGGTAGCAAATGCGTTTGCTGATCTGACCACATTTGCAGACGATTTTCGACATCGCGCAAAAACCGATAAGCGAGCAGTAATTCTTGTGCAACCTGCTCATCAAGATAGTGACGCTCTGCTAAAATTTGTAACATCGGCATTAACGCTCGACCGCGCAAACGTGCATCTTGTCCACCATGAACCAACTGAAACGCTTGGGCAATAAACTCAATTTCTCGAATACCACCAGCGCCTAATTTAACATCCCTGTCTGCACCTTTTTTAAGCACTTCTAATGCAATCATGCGCTTAAGTTCTCGCAAGGATTCTAGCATGGTAAAATCGACATAACGACGGTAAATAAACGGGCGCATCATCGATTCTAATTCTTTTATATCCGATGGCTTGCCTGTCATTGCTCGCGCTTTGACCATCGCATAACGCTCCCAAGGGCGACCATGCACTTGATAATACTGCTCAAACCCATCAAAACTATGTACTAACTGCCCAGACGTACCAAAAGGACGTAAACGCATATCGACCCGAAAAACCATGCCATCTGCTGTCACCGTATTGAGCAAATTATTAAGCAACACACCTACTTTGGTAAAAAACTCTTCGTTGCTAATGCTTCGCTCACCGCCTTGAGTCATCCCTTTTTCGGGAAAAACAAAAATCAAATCAATGTCAGACGAGTAATTTAACTCTCGACCACCCAACTTGCCCATACCCAAAATAATCAGCTCTTGCACGCTTTGCGAATGCACACCAATCGGCTTACCCCACTTAGGGGTTAAGTAATCAAAAGCCCATCGGTAAGACAAAGCAACCAAAACATCACCTAACTCAGAAGCATCTTGCAGTGTGTCATCTAAGCTGCCGATACCCGCCAAGTCGCGCACTGCCATTCGAACCATCTGAAAACGTCGATAGCTACGTAATGCTTGCTTAACCGACACCTCATCCTGACAAGCCGCTAACGCTTGCACCGCTTGCGCATGCATATCGCCTGTTGCCAGCGGCAACAAATCTGACGCAGATAATAACGATGGATAACGCTCGAGTGTTTGACGAACAAACTGTGAATAGCGACCAGCGCTTTCTATGGCTGCAATTAACATATCAAGACTCTTCATTAGCGTATTTCAATCTTGTCATTGTCTAACGATTAAACAGCGGATGCAAGTTCCGTACTAGACAGTTTTAGTCATACTTGCCTATAATGAAAAAACGGTACATTTATGTACACGGCTATCATTATATTAAGGAGTCTCTATGTCAGTTCTCGTTACGCGCTCAGCACCCGATTTCACCAAACCAGCGGTTATGGCAGATGGCAGCATCAATGAATCATTTAACCTGCACGCCTTCATCAAAAACAAGTATGCTGTTTTATTTTTCTACCCATTAGACTTTACCTTTGTTTGCCCTTCAGAAATTTTGGCACATGCGCACCGCGTCGAAGAATTCAAAAAGCGTAACTGTGAAGTGATTGGTGTATCAATTGACTCTCATTTCACCCATTTAGCGTGGCGCAACACACCCGTTAATCAAGGTGGATTAGGTGCGATTGGTATTCCGTTGGTTGCCGATATTGGCGGTGATATTATGCGTGCCTACGGTGTCGCTCACCCCGATCAAATCGCATTACGTGGTTCTTTCTTAATCGACAAGGCTGGCATTGTTCAACACCAAGTGGTTAATAACTTGCCATTAGGTCGTAACGTAGACGAAATGATCCGTATGGTCGATGCGCTACACTTTACCGAAGCACACGGCGAAGTTTGCCCTGCTGGCTGGAAGCCTGGCGATGCTGGCATGAAAGCAAGCCCTGAAGGCGTTGCTGAGTACCTAGCCTCTCATGGTGACGCGCTGTAAGTTACCGCTAAACCGCCTTCGGGCGGTTTTTTGTTCGTTTTTTCAAAGGATACATCATGCTCGAGCGTCTTTCTCAGTTTCAACAACGTATTAATAGCGTTCTCGAAAACCTATTAGCAGAACGTCGTGCTGCCATGCCCGAAAAACTGTTTGATGCAATGAATTACAGCGTATTGGATGCAGGAAAGCGGTTGCGACCTGCCTTAACCTACGCAGTCGGTGAAGCATTAGATGTCCCCTTAGGGTTACTCGATGCGCCTGCTGCTGCGTTAGAGTTAATTCATTGCTACTCACTCGTACACGACGACTTGCCTGCGATGGATGATGATGACTTACGTCGTGGCAAACCAACCACGCACATTGCCTTCGATGAAGCGACCGCTATTTTGGTCGGTGATGCCTTGCAAGCGTTAGCCTTTGAAGTTTTGGCACAAGCACCAGACCTAACCGCCATGCAACGCATTGAGATGATTCGTGTATTGGCGCGTGCAGCTGGTGCTAATGGCATGGTTGCTGGGCAAATGCGCGACATTGCTTCAACCGATAGCGCATTAAGCGAAACACAACTACGCGAACTGCATCAACAAAAAACTGGCGCACTCATCGAAGCAGCTGTCGCATTGGGAGGCATCGCATCAGCTCAAGTTGACGAAGCAACCTTACATAGCTTAGAAGTCTATGCAGCCCATTTAGGTCTTGCTTTTCAGATTCAAGACGACATACTCGATGTCACGCAATCGAGCGAAACACTGGGCAAGCCACAAGGATCAGATGATCGCAATGGCAAAACCACCTTTGTTAGCTTACTGGGCTTAGATGGCGCGACAAATGCTGCCAACTCACACGTTAGCCTAGCTCGGGATGCTTTATCGCGCTCACATTTGCATGCAACGCTATTAAACGACCTGTGTCAGTACATCGTACAACGCAAACATTAATGCTATAATTATTAGTTATATTAAGGTTTATGAGATTTTAGCAAATGGCTTTTACGCTTACATCACAACTCGAATTTGCTGCTGCACACCGTTTGCGCGGCTACGATGGCAATTGTGCTCGCTTGCACGGACACAACTGGAAAGTCGAAGTTTCGGTGAGCGGTAGTGAACTGAACGATGTCGGCATGTTGATGGACTTTAAAGAAATCAAGCGTCGCAGCAAAGCGGTCATTGATGAATTGGATCATTTTTATTTGAATGACATCCCCCCTTTTAACGAAGCCCTTAACCCCACAGCCGAAAATATTGCTTGGTTTTTATTCGACCGTCTAAGCAAAGATATCAACAATGAGCGTATCAGCGTTGCTTCGGTAAAGGTTTGGGAAAACGACCGTAACTGCGCAACTTTTACGCGTGATTGACACCAGCGGATTATCGCTCAGCACCCTATTAAGCATCCATGCAGTGTTAGGGCTTGTTATGGGCAGCTTTATCAGCATGCTCAGTTGGCGTTTAGTGAAGCACATCGAAAGCGACACACCAGAACTGCTACGCAGCTTAGTATTTGATCGCTCTCGCTGCACAAACTGCAATACGCCCTTGAGCGCAATGCAGCTTATCCCCTTGCTCAGCTGGCTATTGAGCAAAGGCAAAGCGCGTTGCTGTGGTTCATCCATTTCTGCACGTTACCCGCTGACAGAACTGGCAACTGCCAGCTTATCGACACTAACGGTTTGGACTTTTTTTGATACCAACGCGCCACTATTAGGATTAAACTTTCAAGGCTGGGCAGCTTTGTTATTCGTTTGGACGTTAATTACGATTAGCGTTATCGACTTTGAACATTACCTCATCCCAGATCGTTTAAGCCTTCCCTTGCTTTGGCTCGGACTATTGCTCAATACCAGCGACGCGGGCTTTGTCAGCTTAAGCGAAGCCGTATGGGGAGCTGCGGTGGGTTATGCCAGTTTATGGCTTATTTTTCAGAGTCATCGCGCACTTACAGGTAAAGAAGGCATGGGCTATGGTGATTTTAAACTCACTGCCGCATTGGGCGCTTGGCTAGGCGTTCAAGCCTTAATCCCTATTTTCATTTTAGCGGGTGGACTGGCAATTGTCGTCATGAGCAGTTTGATGCTACTGAAAAAGCACGATCTCGCCAATGCCTTCCCATTTGGACCTTGGTTGGCAGGTGCAGGTATTTTGGTATTACTGGGGATAGACCCAATACACCTTTTGCTTTGACAAGCTTCTTAGTTTCATCGGGCGTTAAATACGTTGAGCTTGCTCTCGGTCAGCATTGGGCGCTTCGACGTACTCGCCTTCCATAAAACATACCTGAACCATCCGCAGTTGATTCATACGCACAAAATCCATCACATAATCTAACAAACTCGGGTTCGTTTCTTTCAAACGCATATCAATAATCAAACTACGTTCACCCTCGAACACTTCGGGATGAATATTATCTGAATAGACCAAGCGGTGCGACGCGCCATACTCTGCGTCTAATGACGCGATACGATCAATCCAATCCGATGGACGGAATTTACTACCTGACTCGGTAATACCTTGGATGACATATTTACAGTGTTTAGTGGATTGCATTGCCTTGTGAGCCAAACCTAATAGTTAAGATGTTTTCATTATATCAGCTGAAGCAAAGTGGTCAAAGCCCTTGCGACTCGGAATCGCCTGTTCTTTGCCCTCTTTTGTGATGATTAATCCCTGATCCTGAGCAGCTATCTTACCAATACAACTGATTTCTAACCCTAAAGCCAAAGCAAGCAACTGAATCTGTGAGCGGTACTGTGACGATGCACTAAACAATAACTCGTAGTCATCACCACTCGTTAATGGCTTTTCCCAGCCCGATTGCTCAACCCACTCAGAAACCGCTACAGAAAAAGGCATCGCCTCTATTCTTAATACAGCACCCACTTGGCTCGCTTTGAGCAGGTGCCCCAAGTCAGCGAGCAAGCCATCAGAGATATCAATCGCTGATGTTGCCATACCAACCAAAGCTTGTCCCAGCGCCACACGCGCAGTCGGACGATGCAAGCGTTGTTCAATGGCGGCATGGAGTTGTTGCTCTGCCAATAGCTTCGTCAATGCTAATCCTGCATCGCCAACACTTCCCGACAACCAAATATCGTCGCCGACTTGCGCCCCCGATCGTGTAATCGCCTGCCCAACCTTAACTTCTCCCATCAGGGTAACACTCACCGTTAAGGTGTCACTGTAAGTTGTATCACCACCGATTAACGCGACATCGACCTGCTGCGCCAAATCAGACCAACCTGTCATAAATCGCTCAAACCATGTAGATGTTGCGCACGACTGTGGCAATGCCAACGACAATAATGCCCATTTAGGCGTTGCGCCCATTGCTGCAAGATCAGACAAATTAACGGCCAGCGATTTGTACGCAATATCCGCTGCATCTTGTCCAACAAAAAAATGTCGTCCTTCAACCAAGGTATCCAGCGCCACGACAACTTGTTTGCCTTGCTGCGGCTGCACCACCGCGCCATCGTCACCAATACCTAAAACGACATCGCCCCGAGAACCAGCCAGCGGGGCGATGTGTTGATAGATAAGATTAAATTCGCTAGACATTAACTACCAGACAACTCCGTGGCACGCAAAGTCTTGCCCAACTTATCGAGCACGCCATTAACATATGCATGACCGCCTTCGGCTCCGAATGTTTTTGCTAATTCAATCGACTCGTTAATAATGACTCGGTAAGGGGTTTCTGGCATCGCCATTAACTCGTATGTTCCCAAGCGCAACACCGACAATTCGACAGGATTAAGCTGCGCAACGGGACGATCTAACGCACCGACAAAAGCTGCATCTACCGTTTCAAGATTATTCAGCACACCCTGTAACAAGCCACTAAAAAACTCTTTACTGCCGACTTGAATGCTCGGATCATTAATAAACTGCATTTCTAGCTCAACCAAACTACTCGGATTGAGCTGCCACTGATACAACGCCTGCAAGGCAGCACGACGCGCCTGCGTGCGCACAGGCAAACCTTTACGTTCTGCTGTTGCGGTAGTGTTATCGTTTACCGATTCCTGACTCATACACCCGCCTCGATCGCACGTAGTAATTGACTCATTTCGATGGCTGTCACTGCTGCTTCAAATCCTTTATTACCCGCTTTTGTGCCCGCACGTTCAATCGCCTGCTCGATACTATCGACCGTGAGCACGCCAAAAGAGACAGGCATACTAAAGTCGAGCATCGCTTGCGCAATACCCTTAGTCACTTCCCCTGCAACATAATCAAAGTGCGGAGTATGACCACGAATCACCGCGCCCAAAGCAATAATTGCGTCATATTTACCTGTTTGAGCCAATCGCTGTACGGCTAACGGAATCTCGAAGGCACCTGGTACACGGGCAACCGCCACATTTTCTAACGAGCCACCATGACGCACAATTGCATCTTTAGCACCCGACTCTAGTCCATCCACAACAAAACTGTTAAAACGCCCAACCACCAAAGCAAATTTTAAGCCTTCAGCGTTTAATTTTCCTTCAAAAGTTTTCATCTTTTATTCCTTATGCTTTTTCTACAAATTCAACTACTTCAAGCCCAAACCCTGTGAGCGCTGACATCTGCCACGGCGTACCAATAATACGCAACTGTTGCAATCCTAAGTCCGACAAAATCTGTGCGCCAACACCGTAGGTTTTCACATCATCATCCATCGGCTCAGTTGCGACGGGTAAATGACGATCTTTTAACTGCATTGCCTGCACACGCTCTAACAACGAACGCGCATCGGCATCTTTGCGTAAGACAACAATCACGCCCTCGCCTGCCTGTGCCACTTGTTGCATTGCGGCACGCAATGTCCAGCCACACTCTTCACGACTGCTTGCGAACAAATCACAGATGGTATCTTGCATATGCACACGTACCAGTGCTGGTTTGGTATGATCGGGCTTACCCATCACCAAGGCAAAATGTACCTTCTGGTCAACTAAGTCTTGGTAAGCCATCAAGCGAAAATCACCAAACTCTGTCGGTAAAGCGCACTCTGTCACGCGTTCGACATTCTTTTCGTTCAGGCTGCGATAACGAATCAACTCAGCGATCGTACCAATTTTAATACCATGCTCAGCAGCGAACACTTCCAATTCGGGGCGACGCGCCATCGTGCCATCTTCGTTCATGATTTCGACAATCACCGATGCGGGTGACAATCCAGCCAAACGTCCTAAATCACAACCTGCCTCGGTATGACCTGCACGGGTAAGCACGCCACCACGACGCGCCATTAAAGGAAATACGTGCCCTGGCATGGTGATATTAGATGGCTTAGCGTCAGCTGCAATGGCCACCTGAATGGTTTTAGCCCGATCCGCAGCAGAAATACCCGTTGTGACACCTTCAGCCGCTTCAATCGACATGGTAAAGGCGGTTTGTTGATGATCGGTAGAACCGCGCACCATCAAGGGCAAGTTAAGCTGCTGGCAACGCTCTTGCGTTAGCGTCAAACAAATTAAGCCACGACCATAACGCGCCATAAAATTAATATCTTGCGCGCGCACCAAGTCTGCAGACATAATCAGATCGCCTTCATTTTCACGATCTTCATCATCCATTAAGATGACCATCTTGCCAGCTTTATAGTCCGCTAATAATTCTTCGATTGTATTTAATGACATTATGTTGCTTCGCTTATTTCCAAAAACCATTTTCTGCTAAAAATTCGGGGGTAATGCTACTGCTTTTATTTGTAGCCACGCCACCCTGCAATAAACGCTCCAAATAACGGGCGATCATATCAACTTCTAAGTTTACCCGATTCCCCACCGTTAAGTCGCCTAAATTGGTTTCTTGTAGCGTATGAGGCACTAAATTTACGCTAAAACTGCTATCTGTGACACTATTAACGGTTAAAGAAACACCATTAATGGTAATCGATCCTTTAGCACAGACATAACGCACCAAGTCATTTGGCAAGGCAAACTGGTAGCGCCACGAACGACCATCGGCAGTGATGCCATCACAAGCACCCACCCCATCGACGTGACCGCTCACCATATGCCCACCCAAACGATCTGCCAAACGCAACGCTTTTTCTAAGTTGACGCGACTACCAACCGACAGCCCAGCAAACGCCGTCACGATTAACGTTTCATTCGACACATCGGCGACAAAGCTGGTAGGCGTCATGGCAATAACCGTTAGACAAACACCATTAACCGCAATTGAATCCCCTAAAGCAACGTCGGACATATCTAACTTGCCAACATTAACCGCCAATTGCCAATCGCCACCCGCAGCGGAACTAATCGCTTGGACGCTTCCGATTGATTGAATAATACCTGTAAACATTTTTTACCCTTCTAACATTTGAGTGATTTGCGCTGCTGGCACGGGACGAGAGAACAAAAAGCCTTGTATTAAATCACAGCCATTACGCGCTAAAAAAAGCTGTTGCTCTGGCGTTTCGACCCCTTCCGCAACCACATGCAGTCCTAACAGATGCGCTAAACTTAAAAAGGCAGTCACAATGACCGCTGCATTGTCGTCATCCATAATATCCGTAATAAAAGAGCGATCGATCTTGAGCTCATCCAATGGCAGGCGCTTTAAGTAAGCCAAAGAAGAATAACCAGTACCAAAGTCATCAATCGAAAAACGAATACCCACTGTTTTGAGCCGTTGCATTTTAGCAATCACATCGCCAACATTCTTTAACAGTAAACTTTCTGTAATCTCTAGCATTAAAAAACGTGCATCAACATGATGTTTTTCAATGGCAGCAAGCACAGAAGAGACGAAATCGGCATGATGGAATTGATGCGCACTGATATTAACCGATAAGTTAACTTTGTTCGCGTCGGGCTGTTGTTGCCACTGTCGCAACTGTGCACAGGCTTGATCCAAAACCATTAAACCAATTTCCCAAATCAACCCCGTGTCTTCAGCCAAGCCAATAAACTCAAATGGAGAAATAACGCCACGATCAGGATGCTGCCAGCGAACCAAGGCTTCTACCCCAATAACCTGATTATGCATGTCGACTTGTGGCTGATAATACAAAATAAACTGTTGTTGCTCAATCGCTTGTCTTAATGCTGTTTCTAATTGTGTGCGCTGAACCAACAATTCCTGCATCATAGGGTCAAAAAAACGTACCATATTGCGCCCAGCCGCTTTTGCTTGGTACATCGCCAAATCGGCACGTTTAAGCAATTCATCCACGCTATCTTGCTTATCTCGAAACAAAGCAACACCGATACTGGCAGTGATGGGACTTGAGCCATATGGTAAATCATATGGCTGCGATAAAGCCTCTAATAATGCTTGCGCCATTTGTTCTACAGATGATAAAGCTAATAGGGGATTGTCTGACACATCTTCGAACATAACAATAAACTCGTCACCCCCTAAGCGAGCAATACTATCACCCAACTGACAATGCTCTCTCAAGCGCTGGGCAACCTGAATCAGCAAGCGATCGCCTGTTTGATGACCTTGACTATCATTCAAGACTTTAAAGTTATCGAGATCAATAAACAGTAAGGCACCATACTGACCATTGCGCTGGTGTTGCAACACAGCCTGATGCAGGCGATCGAGCATCAAGCGGCGATTAGGTAAGGCGGTTAATGGATCGTAAAACGCCAAAGCATGAATTTTCTCATCTGCCAGCCGACGCTCGGTAATATCCTGACCAATCGACAAAACGCCCACAGCCTTACCCAGCCGATCAAATAAAACACGATTCGTCCAATGAATAAACACACGACGACCATCTTTAGTGACGTTTTCGTTTTCGTTACTGTGATAGTTTTCTGGATTGCTTAAAATAGACGCAACCATTTGTGCTAAATCGCGTTCACTACCAGACTCCATTGCAGGGACAATCGTACCAACAACATGTTTACCGAGTACTTCTTGACGCGTATAGCCAAAAAAACGTTCGGCATATTCATTAAAGTAGGTAATCGTGCCATCCAACGCCAAGCGTAAAATAATTACATTGGCATTACTCACAAGCTCTCGGTACTCGTGCTCACTCTCTGCTAAAGCCTGTTGTGCTATCTGGCGTTCAACTACCTCACGCTGTAGCTGATGATTATAATGATTCAGCTTGCGCATGATAAACAAGATCACCAGCAAGCTCAACACCAGCACAATGAATGAAATCACAACCCAGACAGGAATCTTGGCGGCTTTGGGATCATAAATAAAACCACTTAGATCAAACTTGCTCGGCATTTGACCTTGGCTGGCATAAACATCGAGCACATGCTGCCAACGACCATAACTCATGTAACCAGGTTCGACAATATCGGGATGCGTTAGCTCTTTAATTTGAGCCGCTTCGAACAACAAATGCGCTCGACTTTTGTCTTGCGTATTGTAGTCTTGTAAAATAAGGCTCGTGACAGATTCAGTATGCTCTAATGCGTAAACCAAGCCTTTTAAGGTTGCCGCTCTAAAAGCGTTAACAACAGACTCTTTTTTAGCAACCACAGACTCGTGGGTAAATAAAATATTACCAAACAAATCAACACCTGACGATCGTGGCGAAAGCAAAAGATACTCATGTTCTCGACCGCGAATCAGGAACACCTCATTAATACTATAGATCACTTTAGCGGCGTTGATGCCATTATTCAAATCGTTAAGCGTCCAATCCGTCTGCGCTACAAATTGTATGTCTTTTTTAGGTAACCCAGAAGCCAATAAAAAAGCTTCGATTTCATCGCGATTATGCGCATCGACGGCAATGGGCTTGTTTGCCAAATCCTGTACGCTATTGATGCCATTGCGACGCAATGCTAGTAATGACACGGGTGAGTGCTGCATTAACGCTGCCAAAGCAACGACTGGCGCACCTTTAGCACGATCTACCAACACGCCAGAAGTATTGACACCAAAATCCGCACGTCCAGAAACCACTTCTGCGGTCGCATCGATGCCTGGCCCGCCTTCACGAATCTCAACATCGAGACCTGCTTGCTGATAATAACCCTGCTGTTTAGCGGCATAAAAAGCAGCAAATTCATATTGATGCTTCCAATCCAACTGCACCACAACCTTTTGAAGGTCGGGGGAAGCATGCGTTGCACCAACGCTGGCATAACCAACAGGCAACCATGACAAAGAAAACGCAACAAGCAAACGGTAGAGCATGGGTTAAAACTTCCAGACCACTAGGGCCTGTGGAACCTCATCATTTAACCCCTGAATACCGAACTTATTCTGCCAATATTGATATTCGATGCCTGCATAAAGCTTTTTAGGCATACCAAACAGATCACCAATATCGACGCGAAGCTGTGGCTGAGTCAATGTATGTGCCACACAACCACCGTAAGCAGTGGTGTAATCAACAAAGCCTTCGAAACTCATCGATAATCGCCCCATATGAAATGGCAACTGCCAAGCGGGAGTAATTTGCACGCCATCACCCTGACAGGTAGCAGACTGACCTTTAAACTGACTACGATCTAAATAAGCATTCACACCAATGTCAAAAAATGAAAACTGCGGCAAATCCAAATTAAACGTCAGCCCTGCCAATAACGCACGTGGATTAGCGCCTGTCGATTTTTCGCCCGTATTAACACCTAACGTTAAGCTAACGTCTTTTAACAAAGATGATTTCAAATCAGTGCCAGTTAGTTTGCTTAAACTAGGATAAGCGTAAGCTTCACCGTAAAACTCATCGGCATTGTGGTCGGCTGTATCCGATTTAAGATAATCGACAAAGGCATAACTATTTCCCCAGTCAAAACCACTGGCGTTTTGTAAGGTAAGGATGTTTTTAGATACCGAGCGCGTGTTAAATGGCTCATGAAAACCAGAGCCAGATAAAGCTTGAGCTTCAGTATCTGTCCAATTCGCACCCCACGATACGGCAGAAAAGGTAAAAGCGCAAATAGCTAATCCTAATCTTCTCATTTGATATGTTATTGTTGACCCCACACCATCCCCTTTCTCAACCCGTTGCATTTTTTCAGAAGTTCTCTAGGTTTTTTGATCGCTTAGAATAGCATAATTCGTCTTTTTAAGGGTAGAACAGCCATGAACAAAGATAATCTTCATCAATATTTAACAGTGTTGTCTGGCTTTTTCTGTTAGTGTATTTAAAGTGACAAATTCAATAAAAAACTCAAAAATATAAGGAAAAAAATAAATGAAACTATTTGCTTACACAACGCGCGGCATTCGCAGCCTAGAACAGACATCGATACTGGTTTCTAAACGTGCTATCGCGCATCAGTTTCGCTTACTTAATGATAAAAACCAAGTAAAGTTATTAGGCAATGCTTTTTTTCGCAGTGAAAAAGGTGACAAATCGGCATACCATTTTGGTAAAGACGCTGCACAACCCCTTGTTGATGTGGGTTCTTTGAACGAATCTACGCAGATTCAGTATTTTCAAGATGGCGCGTGGCAAACCCTTACGGTTTAAAGCGTAAGCGCCAATCTACTCCCAGCTGACGCTGCTCAATCAGCGTCAAACGAGGCACATCAGACATGGCAACAGGTGTTGACATAATCAATCCAGACCGTGCCTCGTTGCCCATCACACAAGATGCCCCATACCACCATAACTCATCGAACAATTGCTGTTGCACAAAGGCACCCGCTAGGGTAGCGCCAGCTTCTACCATCAAATCATTAATGCAGTAGTCTTGCGCCAACACAAACAACAATGTCTCTAAATCGATGCGACCATCAACACAAGGAACACCGATAACCTCAACGCCTTTGGCTTGCAGTAAAGCGATTTTAACTGCTTGTTGCCCCTCGTCGATTAATACCTGACAAGTCACAACCAACACCCGACCATCCGATGCAAACAATTTCGCGTCCACAGATGAACGCAAACGACTATCTAGCACCACGCGCAAGGGCTGAAACAATTCAAATTCGGGCAAGCGCACGGTGAGCAAGGGATCATCGATCAGTACCGTATCTACACCCGTTAAAACGGCACCAGAACGCGCACGTAATCGTTGTACATCGGCACGCGCAGCTTCACCTGTGATCCACTTACTTTGTCCGTTTGATAATGCCGTTCGACCATCCAAGCTCGCTGCCACTTTAACGCGCACAAACGGACGATTGCGCTCGACGCGCGATAAAAACCCAGGATTTAACGCGCGCGCCGAATCTGCCATTAAACCAACAGACACATCAATACCCGCATTACGCAACCGCGCCAAACCGCGCCCCGCCACTTGCGGATTTGGGTCTTGCATCGCCACAACCACGCGTGCAACACCTGCTGCGATTAGCGCATCGCAACAAGGCGGCGTTCGCCCGTGATGACTACAGGGTTCAAGCGTAACATATACCGTTGCGCCACCTGCCTGCGCTCCTGCTGCTCGCAAAGCATAAACCTCGGCATGCGGTTCGCCTGCTCGAATATGCCAACCTTTGCCGACGACATTCCCATCATTAACAATAACGCACCCTACAGCTGGGTTGGGACGCACAGAAAAAAGCCCACGTTCGGCAAGGCGTAAAGCCTGTGCCATCCAGCTGGCATCTTGAGCAGAAAGTTTAACGGACGCGAATTCAAGCATTACGTTTTAGCAGCCGTACCGTCTAGTAAACGTAAAATTTCGGTCTGAAATGCCTGAACATCCTGAAAGCTACGATACACCGAAGCGTAACGTACGTAGGCTACCTGATCAAGATTTTTAAGCTCTTGCATGACCCAGTCGCCCACTTGACTGGCGGATAACTCACGCACGCCCTCGCCCATGACCTTGTGCTTAATACGTGTTACCGCATCTTCGACTAAATCAGATGACACGGGGCGTTTTTCGAGTGCACGCATCATGCCTGCACGCACCTTCGCTTCATCGAAGCGCTCACGGTTACCATCACGTTTGATCACGCGAGGCAAAGCCACTTCAACCACCTCGTAAGTGGTGAAGCGCTCTGAACAGGCGTGGCACTCGCGGCGACGACGCACCTGTGCCCCATCCATCGCTAAGCGAGAGTCGATGACTTTGGTATCGACGGCACCACAAAAAGGACAATTCATATTAATTAGGATAAACTGGGAAGCGTGCACACACTGCGGTCACTTTCGCAATCGTATCTGTTTTTACTTGCGCTTCATTGTCTTTACCGATGGCATCTAACACATCACACATCCAACCTGCCAATTCGGTACATTCTGCTACGCCAAAACCACGTGTTGTCACGGCTGGTGTACCCACACGCAAGCCACTCGTTACAAACGGAGATTGTGGGTCGTTCGGCACTGAGTTTTTGTTGATGGTAATGTGTGCTTCACCTAACGCGGCATCAGCTTGCTTACCTGTTAAGCCTTGTGCAACCAAATCAACCAAGAACAAGTGGTTATCGGTACCACCTGAAACTACCTTGTAACCACGTTCAATAAACACTGTCGCCATCGCTTGTGCGTTTTTAATCACATTAGCCGCATAAACTTTGAATTCTGGCTCTAAGGCTTCTTTGAAGGCAATCGCTTTAGCAGCGATCACGTGCATTAAAGGACCACCTTGTGTACCTGGGAACACACGAGAAGCCACCGCTTTTTCAATCGCTTCGTTAGCGCGACCCATAATTAAGCCACCACGAGGACCGCGCAAGGTTTTATGCGTTGTCGTGGCGACCACATCAGCATAAGGCACTGGATTAGGATATAAACCAGCAGCCACCAAACCAGCAACGTGCGCCATATCGACAAACAAGTAAGCACCGACTTCGTCAGCGATTGCTCGGAATGCATTCCAATCCATCGTTTTAGAATAAGCAGAGAAGCCTGCGATAATCATTTTTGGCTTGTGTTCTAATGCTAATTTACGCACTTCTTCCATTTGCACGATGCCGTTATCGTCAACACCATATTGCACAGAATTGTAAATCTTGCCCGAGAAGTTAATCTTCGCGCCATGCGTTAAGTGACCACCATGTGCCAAACTCATCCCTAAGACAGTATCACCTGGATTGAGTAGTGCTTGAAAGATGGCACCGTTCGCTTGAGAACCAGAATGCGGCTGCACATTTGCCCAATCTGCACCAAATAATTCTTTAGCGCGATCGATAGCCACTTGCTCGACCACGTCGACATACTCACAGCCACCGTAGTAACGCTTACCTGGATAACCTTCGGCATACTTATTGGTTAACACCGTTCCCTGTGCTTCCATCACACGTGGACTGGCATAGTTTTCAGAAGCAATTAACTCGATATGGTCTTCTTGACGTTGTGTTTCATCGCTAATCGCGCGGGCAATAACATCATCATATCCTGCAATGGTCATTGATTTGGTAAACATAACACTGGCTCCCAAGCATAAAGATTCAATAAAAAATTATCGCGATTATAACAGAAAAGGATTATTCCTAGCAGCTTAAATCGTAACGACCCCAACACCTTGTGGTATGCGAAGCAAGCGCACCCCCATGATCTGCGATAACCAGTAACTGGTTAATAAACCGATACCAACGCCTTTTGCTTTGGGTTGTTGCTGGTTTTGAACGGCACGCCATATCTGCTCAGGAATACCATCCCCCTCATCAACAACCGCGATGCGCCAACCCACTTGCTGGCACGATAAAGAAACCCTCACCTGACCCAAACCATGCACCAAGGCGTTATCAATTAAGTTTTGGACAATTCGCGTCAGCAGCACAGAAACAAGCATTACCTGACAGTCAGAATCGTCAGTCATAAATAACACGTCGGGATAGTCTTTTTGCCACTGCTGCCAAAGCGCAGACAGACTCACCTGTTTTTGTTGTATGGGTGAATCTGACGATGCTGACAAGGCTAGTGCGGTATCAATCAAGGCATTCAACGACTGAATATGATCGCTTAACTGCGTTTGCTCTGCTTCAGTCACCGTTGGCAATAGCGCGATCGCTAAACGCAATCGGGTTAACGGGGTACGCAAATCATGAGACAAACCTGCCAACATCACCTGCGAGCGCAGCATTTGGCGTTGCCATTTAGCTTGCCACCATAATGCCGACAAGGTACCAAGCAAGGCTAACAGCATCATAACAAAGAAAGCAACCAAGAATGAACCCAGCTTTGGCGAGTCCGCGCGAATTAATACGGGTGTTGAATCGATGACAATAGAAACTTGTACTTGTCCCTGTTGCATCAGAACCGCTTCGGGTTTTTCGCCTTGCGCTAACATCTCTTGATGAACCCAATCCGCATACCAATGTGGTCGCCACTGCATTGCCAAATCGGGCAGAACACCGCGCTCGATGATCACCCCAGTATCTTGCAACAAACTTTGCGCAAAAGCAGCCCTGCGTTCATCGGGCAGCTCTTCCCAAGTTTTAGCAGAAATCAGCATCAGTCCAGCTAAATCAGCAGCAGAGCGCTGTGCTAATGGCAGCGCAATCGCCAAGATAAACCCGACAAATCCAATCAGTTGCACCACAAACACAAACAACAGCAACCAGCGACGTGTTTGTTTCATGAGGTTAACACACTAGTAGGCGGCACAAACTTATAGCCTTGTCCCCATACGGTTTCAATTAAACGATCGTTGCCCAGCTTTTTGCGCAATCGAGAAATACGAATATCCACCGCGCGCTCACTTGCCGATTCATCCTCTAAAACAGCCAGTAATTGTTCACGAGAAACCAGCCGTTGCGGACGCTGCGCTAAATACCACAACAATTGCCACTCGCCCGCACTGAGCGCAATCACCTCGTTGGCACACCATAACTGATGACTTGCACTGTCTAATCGCCACTGACCAAAGGTGAGTTGCTGGGCTGTTTTATCGTTATGATGACGACGCAACAACACATGCAAACGAGCAATGAGTTCTTTTGGCTCAAACGGCTTAGTTAAGTAATCATCGACAATGGACAAACCTTGTAAGCGTTCGTCTAGCGTGGCATTCGCTGAAAGCATCAGCATCGGTGGACGATCTGCTTGTTGTGATAGCTTTTGTGCCAGCACCAAACCGCTCTCACCTGCCAGCATCCAATCGATAATACAAACGTCTGCACCCAGTGTCTGTAATGCACGCTCAAAGGCGGCAACCTTGCCAACAGCGGTTACATCAAAGCCCGCTTGTTGCAATAGCTGCGATAGCATCTGGCGAATGGGCGCATCATCATCGAGCAGAAGCACTCGGGGTAACGTAAGTTTTGACATAACTGAAACACTTTTGAAAAACATTTTTTTAATAATAGCATCAAGCCAACGAAAGGCGACAACAAAACACACAACAGCAGGTATTTTATGAAAATCGCAACGTTAATATTCTCAACAAGCATCGCCCTGTTATCTGCAACGAACCTACTGGCAGATGATGACATGACACCAGGTCGTTATGAGCAGCAGCAACAACAGCAACGTGATGATGCTTGGAAACAGGATCGTGATAATCGTCAGGCTAATGCTTCGGGACAATCGGGACAAGGACGTGGTCAAGGTCAGGGAAAAGGACAAGGTGGCGGTGGACGTAGCAACAACAGCGATGGAAGCAGTAGTTACGGTCATGGCGGTGGACAGGGACGCGGTCAAGGCGGTGGACGTGGTTACAGTCAATAATTAGTAATTGTCACTTAAAAAATCACAAAGGAATAACTGATGAAACAACGCACGTTATTAGCCGTTACCTTAATTACTGGCTCGCTACTTTCTGGCTGCGATGGTGGTGGCGCTGGTCAAGCTGGCAACAATATGCCAACCCTCACGGATATAACCGTAGAGCGTGGTCCCATACTTTATGCCAGTGTATCCGATGCCAATGGCATGACAGCCCAACCTGTCGGTAATGGCATATATCGTTTTAGTGGAACCGTTACCTACCCAATCAAGACAATGGGGGGTTATATTGACGTTAACCGTAGCGGTACGATTGATATCGGTGATATTAGAGCGGGTGAACTGAGCTTAGGCGTTGCTTCTGGCATAACGTTAAGTGTTGCCAGCACCTTAGCACAAGATGCAGCCATTAAAGCACGCTTACTGACATTGGGTTTCACCGAATATCAGCTACTCAATAATACGCCCACACAAGATAAAATGATTGCCGCTTTATCTGATGAGCTATATCAGTTTTCAGTCACGAATGCGATTACCAACTTGGCAAGCATCACCAGCGCACAACTTGAAACGCTTATTTCTGGCATTCAAGGACGGATGACTGCCTATTTGGGAACAGCAGAGACAGCCGCACAATTAGAGGCAACGTTAGCAACAGCATTGGCTGCAAACATCGACATACTGGACAATAGCGAAGTTGCAGTGCTTAATAGCACAACAGACAACCCGACTTTAATGGTCAGTAGCTTACCCACTTACGCACTATCACAGACGCAATTAGACACATTAGTGTACATATGGAACGAAGAAAAACTGGCTAAAGATGTGTATATTGCACTCAATGCAGTACAACCCAGCAATCAATTGAGCAACATTGCGACAAGAGCTGAAACGCAACATCAATTGAGCATGGAAAGTCTACTCAGCAAATACAATTTAATGAGCACAATCGTTGCCAGCTATAACACAGCAAACAACACTGCCATTAGCACACTCGCCGAAATACCAGCAGGCGTTTACACACTATCGCCATTGCAAACGCTATACAATACATTGTACGCACAAGGTAGCCTTTCTAAACAAGCCGCACTCGAAACAGGGTGTAAAGTGGAAGTCACCGACGTGAATGACCTGAATGCAGACTTAATTACAGCAGGATCTGCGCAAGACTTGGTAAGCATTTTTAATAATTTAAGATTTGGTAGCTATAACCATTATTGGGCTTTCGACAATGGGCTAAAGAAACTAGGCGTGAGCACAGGTTGTTGTAGTTTGGGCACAGAATACTGTCACCCAGAATATCCTCAATAATATCCCCACACTGACTCGGTGCCACATTTCATCGTGTGGCACTGATCGTTATCAAAATGCGCTACGGCAAATAGTAAAGCACATCCATCAAGGCGCTCTCACTCGGAGAGGGAAAACGAAAGCAATAATGATTACTTATAAACCCAGATCGCTATGCGTTCCGACTCTGACTAAATGAAGTTCATCGTCACCAACTTTGCGATAAATAAGAATTAAATCAGGGCGCAAATGGCAATCTCGATGGTCTTTCCAATCGTTAATTAGGGCATGATCGCAAAAGCGCGATTCTAATTCAACATCTCGCGCCAGCCTCTCTACTAATGACAAGAGTTCATCTTGCAAAACCAGACGATAACGACCACCAAGCAATCTTTTCACGTCTGCTTTAAAACGAGAAGTTTTATTAATCGTCCGCATCTAGTAGCGCTCGAAGCTCTGCCAAGGAGGTTGGCACAACCTCGCCACGACGTGAAGCCTTCATGGCTTCTATCGTTTCTTGATTCGGTATTAACGGATCGAAAGGAAAGGCTTTTTCTTGCGCTACTTTGGTAAGCAATAAGCGGAATGCATCCGATACCGTTAACCCCATTGCAGCAAGAACAGCCGTGGCTTCTGCTTTTATGTCTTCATTAATTCTGGCGCGTACAACGGCATTGGCTGACATAGCGTGAACTCCTTTTATTTGTAGCCACATTGTAGCACAATATCTTATATTGCCTCTTTTTTCTTCCTCGACCGCTTCACCCTATCCACCCCCAACAAACTCGTCATTTGCTGATACAAATCGAACAAAAACGCCACGCGTTCTCCGTCGTTATTTGCGCCTTTGTAGCCGTAGGCGGCATCGACGGCTTTGTCGAGTTTGGTGTGGGCTTTCGCCAAATCGGGTGGCATGGTGCGAGGGTCGTACAGATCGGCTAAGGACGCATCGGGGAATTGCGCTCGCGCATCGAGTACCGCTTGGGCGGCTTGTTTGATAGCTTGCGTTTGTTTATCGGTGGAGTTTGCCCAAGGAAAGTTGTTGTAAGTTAATTTTGCTGAATACTGATAACGACTTTCTAACCGCCCCGAAGTTGCCCTCATCCATGCCATGTGCATAGCACTGGTCATGATGCCAAAATGGTAAAGCGTGGCATTGGGAATGGTTTGCAATTTATCGCCTGCAATGTGCGTATGTGGCAAAAATCCAATAGGCACATAATACCGACTTTCGGAAGAGACACGCGGCAAGGCTAAATAATGCCCTGTTTTAGGTTGGCGAATTTCTGCAAACAGTGCTGGCTTACTTGCATCTTGCTGCGTAGCTAATTTTGTACTTGCCAATCGCATAGCTTTAACCGCTTCAATCCGTTTTAGTACCAACGGCATAGCACGTAATTCATTGGGTGGGCAATCGACTAACCACAGGCAAT
>DZAT01000044.1 GCA_022736205.1 Thiomicrospira cyclica | reverse complement strand
CCCGACCGCCTCCGTGTAAAGGAGATGCTCTACCAGCTGAGCTATGCACCCGAACGCTTCACAAACTAGCGCTGTCTCGCTGTTTTAATGTTTGTGCTGTTTCGATAAGGTGAATATTACAGCACCTTACCGTTACTGTCAATAGGTTTTATAAAGATTTTTGAACGCGCATCAAAATCATTAATAACCGATTATTTATTTGCCGTTCACATCATCTTTTAACGACTTGCCTGCAACGAATCGTGGCAACTTCGATGCAGCAATGGTCATCTCTTTACCCGTCTGAGGGTTACGACCTGTACGCTCAGCGCGTTCGGCTACTTTAAAGGTACCAAAACCGATAAGGGTTACGCTATCACCTTTCGCCATCGCACCGCTGATTACATCAAGAGCCGCATCAACTGCTTTATGCGCTTGCACTTTTGTTAAACCTGCTTGCGCAGCGACTGCAGCGATCAGTTCCGTTTTATTCATGAGCCACTCTCCCAATAGAAGAAATATAATAAAGTATCAACAGCTTTATAACCGCCAGCGTTACTGGCTGTCAAGACTGAAGGACAGCTAATGCATGCATTTAATGTGTTATCGTCACGCTTTCTGGATCCGATGCTGTTTTAACGCCCATTTCGCACGCGAGCGCAGGCTCTGGCATCCGCTCCAACGATAACGCCAACACCTCATCAATCCAGCGTACTGGTTGAATATCGAGTACATTTTTGACTTCATCTGGCACATCTTTTAGATCTCGAACATTGTCGTGCGGAATCAAAACGGTGGTGATACCGCCGCGTAGTGCTGCCAATAACTTTTCTTTTAAGCCACCAATAGGCAAAACCTCACCACGCAAGGTTATCTCACCTGTCATGGCAACCGTACAGCGCACTGGAATACCCGTCGCCGCCGATACCAATGCCACACAGATACCAATACCTGCCGATGGACCATCTTTGGGCGTAGCGCCTTCGGGCACATGCAAATGAAAATCTTGTTTTTCAAAATAATCTGCCACGATGCCCAATTGATCACCACGCGCGCGCACCACACTCATCGCTGCCTCGATCGACTCTTTCATCACATCGCCAAGCTTACCTGTACGTACCAGTCGACCTTTACCAGGCATAACGGTTGCTTCGAGCGTTAACAACTCACCGCCGACCGATGTCCATGCTAAACCCGTAACCTGACCGATTCGGTTTTGAGTATCCGCCAAACCAAAACGGTAACGCGCAACGCCCAAATAAGCTTCTAAATCGTCAACATCAATGGTAATCGGCGCATGCTTCTCACCAAGCATAATATGTTTCACTGCTTTACGTGCCAGTTTAGCCAGCTCTCGATCCAAACTACGCACACCCGCTTCGCGGGTATAGGTTTGAATGATCGCGGTTAGCGCAGCAGGCGTTAACACCAATTCAGACGTTTTTAAGCCATGATCTTCTAACTGCTTTGCCCACAAGTGATCTTGTGCAATATGGTGCTTTTCTTGTTCTGTATAACCCGACAAACGAATGACTTCCATACGATCAAGCAATGCGGCAGGAATATCCATCGAATTAGAGGTCGCTACAAACATAACTTCCGATAAATCATAATCAACATCTAAGTAGTGATCACTAAAGTGCTTATGTTGTTCTGGGTCGAGCACTTCTAATAGAGCCGATGCAGGATCACCCCTAACATCGCGCGCCATTTTATCGATCTCATCAAGCAGGAATAACGGGTTTTTGACCTTAACTTTACTCAGCTTTTGAATAATTTTACCCGGCATTGCGCCCAAATAGGTACGACGATGACCTCGAATCTCTGCTTCATCGCGCACACCACCCAGCGAAAAGCGCACATATTCACGATGCGTTGCTTCAGCAATCGATTGTGCTAATGAGGTTTTGCCCACACCTGGTGGCCCCACAAGACACAAAATAGGGCCGCGCAAATGTTTCACACGAGACTGAACCGCGAGGTACTCCAAAATACGCTCTTTAACTTTATCTAACCCATAATGACGCGCATTCAGTAATTCTTGTGCTTTCACCAAATCACGGTGAACACGGGTGCGCTTTTTCCAAGGAATATCGAGCAACCAGTCTAAATAATTACGAACAACCGAGGCTTCCGCTGACATCGGCGGCATCGATTTAAGCTTCTTCAATTCTGCTGTTGCTTGTTTGGTTGCTGCCTCTGGCATACCCGATTCAACAATACGTTCAGCAAAACGTTCGAACTCATCTTTGCCAGAGTCATCCAAATTGCCTAACTCTTTTTGAATGGCTTTAATTTGTTCGTTTAAATAGTATTCACGCTGGTTACGTTCCATTTGCGTCTTCACGCGCTTACGGATACGTCCTTCCACTTCATTGAGGTCAATTTCGCCTTCAATGACAGTGAGTAAGTGTTCCAACCGCGTTTGCACACCAGAGAGCGCTAAAACTTCTTGTTTTTGTGCTAATTTTAGGTTGATATGTGCCGCAACAACATCGACTAACTGATTCGCATCTTTGATTTCTTTAACGGATAAAACCACCTCGTTAGGAATTTTACGATTCATCTTTGCAAAAGCTTCAAACTGAGTTTGCACTTGGTTAAATAACACCTGAACCGTGGCTGCGTCTTCGGGCTTATCTTCAATGCGCTCAATATCGGCAACGAAACATTCGCCATTATCTTGCACCTGATTGATGCGACAACGCACTTGCCCCTCAACCAAAACCTTAATGGTGTCGTCGGGTAAGCGCAACATCTGCAAAATGGTTGCCAAGGTACCAACATCGTACAGATCATCGGCTGTCGGATCTTGATTCTCAACCGATGTTTTTTGCGTCAGCAACACAATCTGCTTGCCTTGCTTCATGGCAGCATCTAAAGCAGCAACACTACGCGAACGCCCAACAAATAATGGCATCACTGTGCCTGGAAAAACAACCACATCACGCAATGGCAATAGTGGAACATCAAACTTTTGATGATTGCCTTGTGAAAAACCCATTTTTCTCTCCTGAAAAAAAAGCGGCTGTTAAGCCGCTTTCTCATTTGCGCTATAAGACAATAAAGGCGGTTTACTACCTGCAACAACATCTGCATCAATCGTAACCGAAACCACATTTTTCTGCCCTGGCAATTCAAACATGGTTTCCATGAGCATGCCTTCAACAATCGAACGTAAACCACGCGCACCTGTCTTACGTTTCAATGCTTCTGCTGCCATTGCAGCCAACGCCTTCTCTTCAAAGACAAGCTTTGCGCCTTCCATATCGAACAGTTTTGCAAACTGCTTGGTAATCGCATTTTTTGGCTCTGTTAAGATGCGTACCAGTGCATCAACATCAAGCTCGTCTAACGACGCAACAACGGGCAAGCGACCAATAAACTCAGGAATCAAACCAAAACGCATTAAATCATCTGGTTCTACTTGACGCAAAATATCCGCAGCAGGCTTATCTGTTTTGTCTTTAACTGAAGCAGAAAAACCAATGCCACCGTTCTTTTCCACACGACCCGCGATAACTTTATCCAAGCCTTCAAATGCACCGCCACAAACAAACAAGATACGCGATGTATCTAACTGCACCATTTCATTAGAAGGATTTTTACGTCCGCCTTGAGCTGGAATCATCGACACCGTACCTTCAATCAATTTCAGCAATGCCTGCTGAACACCTTCACCCGACACATCACGCGTGGTTGAACGGTTTTCTGACTTACGAGCAATTTTATCAATCTCATCTAAATAGATAATGCCACGTTGCGCTTTTTCGACATCTCCACCTGCATTCTGCAACAAGCGATGCAAAATACTCTCCACATCGTCACCAACGTAACCCGCTTCTGTCAACGTCGTAGCATCAGCAATGGCAAATGGCACAGACAAGACACGCGCCAACGTCTGAGCTAACAAGGTTTTGCCTGATCCTGTTGGTCCAATTAACAAAATGTTACTTTTGTTAAGCTCAACACTCTCATCCGCAATGGCATTAAGGCGCAAGCGCTTATAGTGATTATAAACCGCGACTGCCAGTGTCTTTTTAGCCACATCCTGACCGATAATATAATCATCAAGAATGGCTTTAATTTCAGAAGGCGTTGGCAACTTTTCTAGGTCAAAAGATGAAGATTCATCACCTTGTTCGGCCGTTTCGATTGAACCAAACTCTTCTAAAATAATATCATGGCACAAATCGACGCATTCATTACAGATAAATACATCGGGACCTGCAATCAGTTTTTTAACTTCGTGCTGACTTTTACCACAAAAGGAGCAGTGGAAATGACCATTATCAACGCTATGCGACATGAGTTTTCCTATTCTGGACGTTGCGTTAACACGCCGTCGATTAAACCATAATTCTTCGCGTCTTCACTACTCATGAAGTTATCACGGTCGGTATCTTGCGCAATGCGTTCCATTGTCTGACCCGTAAAATGCGCCATATGACGATTCAAATCGTCTTTTAAACGCAAAATTTCACGCGCATGAATTTCGATATCGCTTGCCTGACCACGAAAACCACCCAAGGGTTGATGAATCATGATACGCGCATTAGGCAATGCAAAACGCTTGCCCTTAGCACCAGCGCCCAATAAGAAAGCCCCCATACTCGCGGCTTGCCCCATACAAATGGTGCTAACATCGGGCTTAATGAAATTCATGGTATCAAAAATCGACATACCCGCTGTGACAACACCACCAGGTGAATTGATATATAAGTAAATATCTTGCTTTGGGTTTTCCGCCTCTAAAAACAACATCTGAGCGACAATTAAGCTCGCCATGTTTTCTTCGACTTGACCCGTTAAAAAGATAACGCGCTCTTTTAATAAGCGCGAATAAATATCATACGAACGCTCACCACGACCCGATTGTTCGACAACCATCGGTACGAGCATGTCCGCTGGGGGCACAAAGCCCCCAAGATTACTAAACATCAATTAACCCGCCAATTCTTCGAGCGCCTTGGCAACTTCGGTTACCTGAGCTTGAGACATAACCAACTCAACCACCGCATTTTCAATCGCAATGGCTTCAACTTCGGCACGACGTTGCTTGTCACTCAAATACCAATCGACAAACTGTTGAGGATTGTCATAACTGTCGGCTTCTAGCGCTAAAATATCACGCACAACCGATTCGTCAGCTTTAAGATTATTAGCCTTAACCACTTCACCCAACAACAAACCTAATGAGACACGCTTCGCTGCTTCTTCACGGAAGTTTTCTGGCTGCATTAAGTTAGGATCCATCTTAGACCCTTGCTCTTGCATACGCTTCGCCATCGAATCCATCATGCCACGTAATTCGCGCTCAACTAAAGATTTAGGCACATCAAATGTTGCTGCTGCCAGTAATGCCGTCATCGCGTTTTCTTTGTTTTGCTTCATCAACGACAAGCCAACTTGACGCGTTAAGTTCTTCTTCACATCTTCACGGAAATCTTCGACTGAACCAGACTCGATACCGAATGCTTTCATGAACTCGGCATCTACTTCTGGCAACACCGATTTTTGTACACTGTTAACCGTAATCGCAAACTGTGCTGTCTTACCTGCTAAGTGTGCCGCTTGATAAGCTTCTGGGAAAGTCACGTCAATGACTTTCTGCTCACCAGCTTTCATGCCCATAATGCCATCTTCGAAACCAGGAATCATGCGACCAGAACCCAATACTAATGGTGCATTTTCTGCACTGCCACCATCAAAGTTCACCCCATCAATACTACCGACAAAATCGATATTGGTCATGTCGCCAGAAGCTGCTGCAGTTTCGCTTGGCACAAATGTTTTACGCATTTCACGTAAACGTTCGACCATTGCATCTACTTCAGCGTCGGTTACATTGGCAACGATTTTCTCCATGCTAATAGCAGAAAAATCAGGCAGTGCTACGGTTGGGTAAGTTTCAAAACGCGTCACAAAGCGAATATCTTCACCATCGTTAGCAGAAATGTCTTCAAACCCTAAAATACCCGCAACACGAACACTTTCTTGATCAGCCGCTTTAAAAAAGCTGTCATATAAAATTTCTTCTAACGCTTCGGCACGAACCTGTTGACCATGACGCGCTTTAACCATTGCCATCGGTACTTTACCTGGACGGAAGCCATCCATACGTACTGTTTTTTGGATATCTTTCAGCTTTGCATCAACGATGCTTTTAAGCCCTTCACCTGCGAGAGAAACCGTAATAACATGTTCTAGACCTTCGGTCGGACGTTGAATGGAAACTTGCATGGAGTCCTCGATATTAACTAACTTTGAAATAAATGCTGCGATAAACGCAAAATAAAAGGGGCAGTCATTGCCTAACACCCCCAGCGAAATCATTGGTCAGTCGACAATAAAAGTCAACTTTAACGCGCAATTTTCACCCAATTGATTATTAATGTCAAGAATGCAGAAGTACTTCGTTACACAAGATGCTTTTTAGTCAAGACAGGCGCTTTAAAAAAGGCTAGAATCTATCACATTATTTATTGAAGGAATGTTTGTTATGCCGTTACTCGATAGCTTTCGTGTTGACCACACCATTATGGCTGCTCCCGCTGTTAGGCTTGCTAAAGAAATGACCACCAAACATGGCGATGCCGTTACGGTTTACGATCTTCGTTTCTGTAAACCTAATGAGGAAATCTTGAGCGAAAAAGGCATTCACACGTTAGAACATTTGTTTGCGGGCTTTATGCGCGATCATTTAAACAGTGATGATGTTGAAATTATTGATATTTCACCTATGGGTTGTCGTACTGGCTTTTACATGAGTTTAATGGGTCGTCCCGACGAAACGCGTGTCGGAACAGCATGGAAAGCTGCGATGGAAGATGTCTTGCGCGTGACAGACATGAAAGATATTCCTGAATTAAATGAATATCAGTGCGGCACTTATGTTATGCATTCGTTGGAAGAGGCTCAAGAGATTGCTCGGAACATTATTGCACGCGGTGTTGCTGTAAACGACAATCAGACGTTAGCTTTATCTGATGAAACCTTAGCGGCACTGGGCAATTAAGTATGATTGCGATTATTGGTGCGATGGCAGAAGAAGTCGCTGCTTTTAAAAATGAGCTGATCGAAGACAAAACAACAACCATTGCTGGCATTGAATTTCATGTCGGAAAAATTGGCGACGTTGATGTGGTATTGGCACAGTCGGGTATTGGCAAAGTCAATGCTGCGATGACGACTACGCTCATTTGTCAGTATTTTCAGCCAAAATCGATCATTAATACAGGCTCGGCTGGCGGTTTTAATCACAAACAAGCCGTAGGTGATTTAGTGGTTTCTATTGATGTGCTCCATCATGATGTTGATGTTACAGCCTTTGGCTATACAGCAGGTCAAGTTCCTGGTATGCCCGCTACCTTTGCTGCCGAACACGCCTTAATTGATATTGCGCATAATACCTTAGTGTCGTTAGCACTGACTGCACATCGTGGACAGATTGGCTCTGGTGATAAATTTATGACGAAAACAGAACACATCCAAGAAACACGAACTACTTTTCCGCTCTGTGATGCGGTTGAAATGGAAGGGGCAGCCATTGCACAAGTTTGTCATCGTTTCGCAATACCGTTTGTGATTGTTCGTGCACTATCGGATATTGCTGGACAAGAATCACCGATGAGTTTTGAGCAGTTTTTGCCGCTTGCCGCCGCTAATGCCGCCAAACTCATCGTTGCCATGTTGCCACAAGTGGCAGCCAAAGGATTGGGATAAAACAAGCGAGGTGTCGTTTTTAGACTTTTCTAGAACGCGCCTGCAGATCGCTTAAATCATTGCTTGTCGTTATAATGTTTCATACGATATAAAATAGTGGAGTCACTCATGAGTTTTTTAGCTAATAAACGCGCCCTTGTCGTTGGCGTTGCCAATGATCGTTCTATCGCTTGGGGGATCGCCAAACAATTGCATGCCCACGGCGCAGAAGTTATTTTAACCTACCAAAACGACAAACTGAAAAGCCGTGTTGAAGCTGCAGCTGCTGAATTAAATAGCCCCGCCATTTTCCCATTAGATGCCACCAGCGATGAGCAAATTGCCGACTGCATGGCAGGTATTAAAGGCGTGTGGGCAGATGGTTTTGATATTTTAGTGCACAGTATTGCTTACGCACCCAAAAATGAACTCGAAGGTAAATACATCGAAAACGGCACACGCGAAGGCTTTCATACCGCAATGGAAGTGAGCGTTTATAGCTTAACCGCCCTAACGAAAGCCGCTTTCCCGCTCATGCAAGGTCGTCAAGGCAGCATCATTAACCTGTCTTACTTAGGTGCTGTGCGTGCTGTTCCTAATTACAACACAATGGGCATCGCTAAAGCTGCGTTAGAAGCAACCACGCGTTACCTAGCTGTAGACTTGGGTAAAGATGGCATTCGCGTCAATAGCATTTCTGCAGGTCCAATTCGTACCTTAGCAGCAAGCGGTATTAAAGACTTCCGCTCGTTGTTAGACAAGGCAGCAGAAATGACCCCAACGGGTAAAAACGTGACGATTGAAGAAGTGGGCAATACAGCTGCTTTCTTAGCGTCGGACTTGTCGAGCGGCATTACAGGACACGTCATTTATGTCGATGGTGGGTTTAACATCACCACCGCTGTCTGATGTCAAAAGCCCAGTTTTCACTGGGCTTTTTTATGAATCAACACAATCTGTGTCTGACACTAGACGATGTGTTTACCGCCCAAAATATCCTGACTAAATCCCAACGCATCCGCATCATTGCTCGGCAACCAACCCAAACAACTACGCACTTTCATCGACTGATAGTTACGCCAAATTGGCATCACCGTCACGACTCCCCAGAGTTTTTGTCCACAACTCCAACCAATTGGCGAGGCATGTGCTGCCCACCAATCGTTATTGACACCAAAATGCTTTGTCTTAAGAATCAAATGAATGGCTAACTTCCAATACTGGCGCATGAATTGTATGTGCACTTTCCAGTGTTGCGTCATGCCTATTTCACCTCTAATTCAAGTAATTTTTGATTCTCATGGAAAACGGTATCGCCACTCTGAACCCACAGCTTGCTAATCGTTGCATCGAAAGGCGCTTTGATAAGATGATAATCCAGCTTTACTGTCGCCTCTGATAGCTCATTGCGCAACACATCGACTTTAGCCAACGCACGATCATTAACCAACACTGCAGCGTCATAACGTCGCTTTGCCGTAACTGTTTGGTCGAACAGGGCTTTTTCTGCTTCAAAATCAAGTTTCGCATCTTTAAGTTCTAACTCAGCCAGTTTAAGCTTTGATTTGAGTTGAGCAATACGCGCCTGTTGTGCTCTCGCATCTACTTCTAGCAACAGTTGCCCTTTTGTCACCTTATCGCCTTCTTTAACCGCAATAGCCAACACTTGACCATCGACCAAAGCACCAATCGTTGCAGCACTCGCAAGTTGACTCGCTAACACTAACGTCATAATCGACAGACGTGTCATTATTGTTTTCATAAATTTGTACCTAACAGTTTCTGTAGACTTTCCCACAAGACAGCTCTGTCTCGTTCTAACTTCATTAATTCTAGCTCTGCACGCGTGGCTCTTACCATCGAGTCCCCCAAATCAGTTTTGCGCTCGAACTGATATTCTGTACGACTTTGATCTAAAACCATCTCAGCGTAATCACCCGCAACCTTAACCTGTCCTGCACGAGATTTCAGTGTGTCTAACTGCAAGGCGGTTTCTAGCACAGCTTGACGCGTTTGACGTTCTAATCCCGCTTTTTGCGCACGAACACGATTTAATTCGGCTTTTGCTTTATCGACTTCCGATGCCTTTAAGCCACCATCAATGATTGGTACCGTTAATGTCAAATCATAGCGCCAACGTCCTTCATACAAGGTATCGACATGACTATGCCACCCAGTCCGCCCGCTGGCATCAATGCGCGGCATGCGCATCTGTTCTGCCGACTGTAACTTTAGCTCCGCAGCGGTGAGTAGATGATTTGCTGCTTGCAATTCGGCATTACGTTCTAGTGCTTGCTGTTGCAATACTTTAACATCGGGTATGGTGCGCTTTTTCAACGCGCTATTATCGGGTATATCTAACTCTTCTGGTAACGAATTTGGGTAACCCAATAATTCAGCTAATGCTGCCCGTGTAGACCGCTGAGCATTTTCTGCCAAAGCTCTGCGAATGGTTGTACGCTGATAAAGCTCTTCTAATGCAAGCAACGCTAATGCAGACACCTTGCCAACGTTAACCTCATCTTTTGCGTGGTCGAAATTGACATACTCAATCGCTAATTGTTCATTTTCAACACGATAGGTTGCGTCAGCCAAGAGTACCGCATAGTAAGCATCAATCACCGCCAAACGGTACTGACTGCGTGCTAAGGATTCTAACGCTTGCTGAGCCGCTACCTGAGCCTCTGTCGCTGCAACACTTAACCCTGTGCGATTAAAATCGTATAGCTGCTTTTGCAACACCAAATAAGCCGTGTTGTTTTCTTCTTCACGACCATTAAATTCACGCCGCCCTAAGCCACCATCAAAGCGCATCTGAAAATGTTCACGCACCTCAACTGTATCACGATCCGCTTGCGCTTGCTGCGCGCGTGCCTGAGCCAACATCACCTCGGGGTTTTGCTCCGCAGCAATGGCTAAGGCGGCTGATAATGACAGAGGTTCGGGTAAACGTTTCATGTCTGAAGCAGCAAAACACTGCCCTACAACGAAAGAAGCCAACAAAAAGGTGTTTACCACGTGTCGCATGCTACTAACTTCCCTTTACTTGGCGCTTGTATTGCTCGAAGGTCATTTTTTCATAAACCTTATCAACCACAAATTGACCCAACAACATGAATTCAGCCTTATCCCTCGTTGCACCCGTGTAACGAGCAATGGGTTTGCCGTTTAAATCGAAAAAGATCATGACGGGTGTTGCACGCACACGAAAGTCCTTCTCTGCAATTTCTTTTTGTCTCTTGGCTTTGCCTGTAAAGTCAGTAACTTCAACATCGCCTTCGATATCAAAAACAAAGTTAGCAAAATGTTGTTTAAAATAAGTCTGAACGTCGGGTTGTGATAAAATCGATTTCTCCATTTTGTCGCAGAAAGGACATTCGTCCATCATGAAAAACATAAAAATCGCAGACTTACCATCTTGTTTCGCTGTCGCCAACTCCTCTTGATAATTACCAAAGCTTTCTTGAAAAAAGCCCTTACTTTTATCTGCCCACGCCGAAGTGATCGACAAACAAGCAACCAACGCCAAGAGTAACCATTGCTTCATTATTACCCACCTATTTACTGTTTTCTTTAATAAAGCTTTCTAAACTTTTCTGATCAACGATTCCCGTTCTAGCAGCAACCAACTCACCTTCTGGGGTAATCATAAATGTCGTTGGCAAGCCTTTGAGCGCACCAAATGGGGTTTTGTTGCTTAAGCGTTCGGTAGAGCGCAATACAGGATAACCAACCAAATAACCTTCGATAAACTTTTTAACATCGGCAACATCGTCATCTTGGTGATTAATACCCAACACAACCGCATCTTTGCGTGCATGTGCTTCGTGAAACGCAGCGAGCTCAGGAATTTCTTTAACACAAGGCGGGCACCAAGTTGCCCAGTAATTCACCACCACCCATTTACCACGGTAATCGGATAATTTGACTTTCTTACCTGACAAGTCAACAAACTCGGCATCTGTAACAGCAAAAGCAGGCACTACCATTAACAGTAACAATGAAACCCATACATAACGCAACATAATCCATCCTTTTCTAACGTGACATACTCATAATCATATCAACAAACTCTAATAAGACGCATTTAATCTTTCTATGCACCCATTCAAAACAACTTTTATTACCCATTTAACAAGCAACTTTATTGCAATAATACCTGTTTCGCAAATGGTACGGTGATGGGACGCTTCAGTGTCATCGAGGCATGATCTAAATAGTCTAAAACATGCATGAGTTGTCCTAAATCCGCACCAAATTGCTTTAACAGCCACGCAACGACCACATCTGATAATTGAATATCACTTTCTTTTGATCTGGAAACCAGTATGTCACGCTTTAAGTCCTCACGTTCGACCGACATGAGTTGCAACACCAATCCCTGTAGGCTGTCGGGAATGTGTGCATTTTTTTGCACCAACATGAGACAGCCGCCACGATCTCGTATCAATATGGATAATCGTGTTAATGCCAGTAGCCAAGATGGCTGGATTAATAAAGCATCAACATCATCAATACAGACGATGGGTAGCAACTCTAATCCCTGCAACATTTCGGGCGACAAGTGTTTCGCCTCTTTACCCGAGACAAATGCACCATGCTCACCTAACTCGGACTGTGCAGATAATAATGCCTGTGCCAAATGGGTCTTGCCCGATGAAGCCTCTCCCAACAACCAGCAGACACTTGGCGATTTGATATTAAGCCAATGTTCGAGCGATGCTAAGGCGGACTCGTTGCCAAAAGCAATAAACTGATTCAATTTAGGCCAAGCAGGTGCGGTTAATGTTAACACCCCTTGCACCAACTGAATACTGGATGGTCGGCTATTTGCCATACTGATTACCTAAACAATAAAAACAAAAATAATGCGGATGATCGCACAGATGATAGGCGACCGTTCTTCCGATATAATGACACAGCATCGTTATAGTCGATCAAAAATAGAGCCATAATAAGGGCTAAATAATTTAGCATAGAGTCGTGTGGCATAATCATCACTCATACCCGATACATAGTCACACAACAAGCGCATGCGTTGCTGATCGTTTTTAGCAGCGTCCATGCGTGCCAGTGTTTTTCGTGGCAACAAGCGATCGGAATTTGCCCATAATACACGAAACAACTCCATCACCATCACCTGTCCTTTATATTCAAACGATTTGACTTCGGGAATGCTGATGACATAATCCCAAACAAAACCTTTGAGCACTGCCAAGGCAGCAGCAGCTTCGGGTTGCATATCGACCTGACAACGTAACAGTGGATGCTCAAAGTTATTCAGTTCATGCAGTTGTGTCGCAGTGATAAATGCGCCAACCAAATGACTGATACCACGTTTTCGAGCGCGAGAACTGCCTTCAAAGAGCCATTGCGTGATTTCTTGTGCATCGAACAAGCCACACTGCGTAAACGCTGATTTGCTCATGACTTCTTGTTGCCATAATGCTTTGCTAATCATCTCCATCGCAATGGCATCTTCTAAATCGTGCACACCATATGCAATATCATCGGCAATATCCATAATCGACGTGTCTAGCGCATGAAAGCGCGAACGCCCGTGCAGACCGTCGCGTACGTGATGCTGGGTAAACAAGGCTTGATCCGACACTGAAAAAGGCGATAGTACCCAAGATCGCACATCGCTTTCTTCATCAAAAATGGATTTTGGCGGATACCAAGGCTTCATATCTAACGTTCTAAAATCGTGATCTTGCTTTAGACTGGCTTGCTGATAGTCATCATCGGTACGCATGACCTCTGAATAGGTAACAGGATACTTCAGCACGCCCAATACCGCACGACGGGTTAAATCCTGCCCGTGCTCAACACTGTGCTCGCCCAAGCGCGATAAAATCCGTAACGTCTGCCCATTTCCTTCAAAACCACCAGCATTACGCATCATAAAGTTAAGCGCCACTTCGCCACCATGTCCAAACGGTGGATGCCCTATATCATGCGCCATACAAATCGCCTCGATTAAGTAGGCACTGGGCAGCCAAGGTGTACAGACTTTACAAGCCGTATTGCGTTGTAAATATTCAACAATACCCGAACCAATTTGTGCGACTTCTAGCGAATGCGTTAAACGTGTGCGGTAAAAATCACTTTCATGCAATCCCAAAACCTGCGTTTTGGCTTGTAAGCGACGGAATGAAGCGGAGTGAATAATACGCGATCTGTCTCGTGCATAACCATCGCGTGTTTGCGGTGTCATCGCTCGCGGTTCACCCCAGCTGCGACGTTCTGTCCAAATGGGTAAAGAGGTTTGTGAATCGTGAGACATAATGGGAACACTCGCATGAAGATTAGGGTTTGTCGGCTAAGATATTATAGCAAATTAACCACGACGGGCTTGCCCCACAACTGACTGATAATGCTTTGAGCTTGACAGACATCACCACTGCTTAAAAAGCGTTCCGATCCCCGAACACTGTCCGTCGTCAGCTGATTCCGGTCGCTTAAACGACGCTTTAATTCGCGCGCAATCGCTGCCGATGGGTCAATGATGCTGATGTTATCCCCCACAACCGACTTAATCGTCTCGGCAAGAAACGGATAATGCGTACAACCTAAAACCAAGGTATCAGCGCCTTGTTCTAATAAGGGCAAAAGGTGCTGCCGAACAAGATGTTCCGTTTGCTGCCCCGTAAGTTCACCCAACTCGACACGCTCGACAAAGCCCGCGCAGGCACGAAGTAACACCGTCATATCTTGTCCATGTTCTGCAATCAGCCGATTCACATTCGCACTGCCAATGGTTTGCGTGGTTGCCAACACCCCCACCACACCTGATTTGGTATGCAAAGCAGCGGGTTTAATGGCTGGCTCCATCGCAATAATGGGTACAGAACACCAAGCACGTAAGCCATCAACCGCCACACTGGTTGCTGTATTACACGCCACCACAATCGCTTTGACCTGTTGCGACAAGAAAAAGCGCACGATATACTCGCATCGCTCGCTAATATAATCGCGCGACTTATCACCGTAAGGCGCATACCCAGAATCAGCAACATAGCACAACGACTCTGCTGGCAATAAGGCGCGAATCTCTTTTAAGACAGATAAGCCCCCCACCCCCGAATCAAATACCCCAATGGGGGCGTTAGTTTTCTGTGGCATCTTCCAACACCACCAAACGAGCGGCTTCACGCATGACTTCTAAGCCAGCGCCTTTTTTGTACATATTAGCACTTAAATAACGTCGCCACTGACGTGCTCCTTTTTGCCCTGCAAATAGCGCCAACAAATGCTGAAGCATTAAGCCCATCGGCACACCTTCTTGCATGGCGTTGGCAAGATAGCCTTCGTAGACTTCTAGCACCGCTTTAGCGTCTGTCGCAGGGTCTTGCGTACCATAATAGAGACTATCGGCGTTGTGCAATGCCCAAGGATCATCCATAATCAATCGACCTAACATTACCCCATCAACAGCGGGCAAGTCCTGATATGGTTGCAGGTGATTTAAGCCTTGCTCTAAAGATTTAATATCGCCATTAATCAACATTTCAAGCTGTGGAAACTCTGCTTTTAACTGATGCACCACCGCCCAATTAATCGGCGGTTTATGACGATTTTCTTTCGGACTTAATCCGTTCAACCACGCCTTACGCGCATGAACGATAAAGGTCTGACAACCTGCAGCCGCAACGGTTTCGACAAAGGTACACAATTCATCGAAGCTATCTTGGTTGTCGATACCAATACGATGCTTCACAGTCACTGGAATCTTAACAGCAGATTGCATGGCATGAACCGCTTCGGCAACCACCTGAGGCGTTGCCATGAGACAAGCACCAATACCACCGTTCTGTACCCGATCAGAAGGACAGCCGACATTGAGATTCACTTCATCGTAGCCCCATTCCTCCGCCCAACGCGTACACTGTGCCAAGCGCACGGAGTCGTGTCCACCCAACTGTAAGGCAATCGGATGTTCACAGTCGGCATAACGCAAAAAACGTTGCTTATCGCCATGAATCAATGATTGATCGACCACCATTTCGGTATAAAGCCAAGTTTGCTTCGAAAGCAGACGCAAAAAATAACGAAAGTGACGGTCGGTAACCGCCATCATGGGGGCGACGCTTAAACGACGGGGGGGTAAGGATTGGATCATTGATTATTCTCTTTTAGCACGACAGCTAACTGCTTAATATCGGCCTCTAATTCATTGAGGCTTTGAATTTTTTGTTGTT
>DZAT01000105.1 GCA_022736205.1 Thiomicrospira cyclica | reverse complement strand
TTCGTGAACAAGCGAAAACCTCGGGGCAGTTTTCTGAAACTTATTGTTTAACCTCTGTGCGCCCAGATTGGCATGAACCGAGCGATTTACTGGGTTATATTTCACGCTTAAATGGCGCTGCTGAATACATCACTACCGATGTATTGCAGTTTATCGCCAAAGCTTGGCGTGTTATTGCTGATAGTGGCGTAACCATTGAGGTGCAAGAGAGCAGGGACCAAGGCGAGCGCTTAGTCGTAGCAGGTGAACGTGATGAGTTAGATAAGGTGCTGCCTTATTGGCTGTGTTTGGATGAAATGAACCTTGCCCCTGTTGAGCAGTATTTTTCCGATTATTTATCGGTACTGGAAACCCGCGAATGGTGTTGGGTGGATGATAGTTTCACCTATAGCAGTGATGCCCTATTAAAGCCTGCCAGCATTAAAGAAGTTGCGGATAAAGAAAAGCTACGCGAAGCGCTAGGCTTTGATGGCGCGCAATACGATGAGCTGTGGGCAGACATTTGCCAATATGGTTTAGGTATTCCGTTTAACCTGCTGGTCGCGGGCACGGTTAATATGGATGAAACCACGCATGGCTTTTCGCGCAAAGTGATTGACCGCGCGCTGAGCTTTGATTTTGGTGCGTTTTTCCAAAATAACTTTGATGAGTTTTCTGATTTCGGAACTCCAACAAGTTGCAATAAACGCCTTAGCTATCCCATTTGGTCAAACGCCAGCAAAACAAATTTATCGAATACCTTTGATGCGGATGGCTCTAAAACCCTAGCGTTTTTATCAGCCGTTAATGCGGCGCTAAAAAATACACCGTTTGAATTAGCGTTTCGTGCTTTAAATGAACTGCTCCTCGCTGTGGCCAGCAGCCAACCACAAGACGACTCGACCCTAAAAGCCGTGTGGGACGATTTTATGATGTGTAAGGTTCTGCCGCGTATTGAAGGCGATACCGACAAACTCACCACATCCGATGGTAAGGCCTTGTTGGTCGAACTGGGCACTGTGCTGGCATACCAGTTAGCCCCCATTTGGTTAGCGTCTGAAACAGACGAAGCCAATCAACGTCCTGACTTGAATCGCGAAAAAATCGTGGCCGATGGTGCCTCTGATGATGAAAAAGTACTTCGCATACCTTGCCGTTCAAAAGCGAAATTGAAGTGGATGAGCGAGCGATTAGCCAGTGCCACCTTTACTAGTTTCTGGCCTTAATGAGTAGGTGCTGTTTGATGCCTTCTGCAATGAATGCAACCTATAAGCAGAAGTCGTACAGTGATGGTGTAAGGAGTGGTAGGGAATGCCGGAGTTAATACGATTACAAACCACCGACTTTGAGTTTTCGGTCTGGGCGAATGATATTAGCCAGCGGTTGAGCGTGTATCAGAATACAATGGCGTACAGGGCGAGCGCTAATGATATACAACCTAGCTACGAATTGCGCTTTGCGCCTGCGGCTGAACTGAGCAATGCTATTGAACCACAAGGGCTAGTTGCAGATGGTTTAGTACAAAATGGGTTAGATGAAAGTGACTTGGCAGACAACGACCTTGTTACCAATGGCTTAGCGAAACACGCTGAGCTGACATTAAATTCCCCGCTGTTTTTTGAGAATACTCAGTACCAGTTTGAGTGGGTCTTTTTTAGTGACGTAACTAATGCGCGGTTAACCCATCGCAGCCAAAGCGTGAATGAGGCATTTCGTTTTGCTCCCGAAGTGAAAACCGCAAGGGGCGTGGTGCCTGCACGTTTAACTGGCAGCATCAATACTGGCAACGATGTGGGTTGGTTACGTTTACCGCTCACTTTTGAGCTTAATGGCAAAACACAGACTCAGCATATTGCCTTTGAAGTGCTGCCAACCAAAATGGCACTGCACCAAGACTTGCCCGCCATGTACCAAGCCATTGATAAGGTTTACCCACTTTGGCGCTTTAGTTTGGTAGAAAAAACAGAACAAGACGCAGCGACTAGCCAGCAGCGTGGGTATTTTCCACTGATGTGGTTGGCTAATTTTGTCGCGTTACGGGAGCGTTTTGAGCAAGGCTTAAAAGTGATTTGTGCCGCACCGCATAGCCGTTTGCAACCAACGGTTGCCAATATCAAAGCGGCCAAATTAAAAGGCCGCCTGCCTCATAAGTTAGCCGAGCAAGTCAAGCAAGACTTTGCTAATGGCCAGTACGATAAACGCTATGCGGTTGAAAAAAAGCAACTGAGTGTTGATACCCCTGAAAATCGCTTTATCAAAATGGCGGTGAGTAAAAGCAAGCGGCAATTAGTGGAGTTTGAACACAAGCTTAGACAAAGTAACCAAGCGCCAGAACGGCAACGGTTGTCGGATTCATTTTTAAATGGGCTGCATAGTTGGCAACAACCACTGCAAAAAGTGTTAGGCCAAAGTTTTTTAAAAGATGTTGGCGCTTACACAGGGTTAAGCCGTGAGTCGTTAGTGCTACAGCAAAAAACGGGTTACAGCACGGTGTATCGAATTTGGCAGGAGCTGAAATTTTATTTAGATGTGTTTGGCAATCAGTCGAGCATTTCAATGAAGTCAGTGGCTGAGATTTACGAAGTGTGGTGCTTTTTGTGTTTGAAGCAGATTTTAGAGCAGGACCTTGGCTTTGAATTGGTGGAAAACGGTGCGACGAAGCTCGCCCCAAATGACTTTTTTGAGTACCAACTAAAAGATGGTTTTGCCGGTGCTTTTCGTTTTAAACGCTGCGATGGTGTGACCGCCAGGCTCGCACACGAGCCGAAATTTACCAAAAAAGGAAAATCAATCCGCTCGTACCTGGTTAGCCAAGAGCCAGATATTGTGTTGGAAGTGACACTGCCTAAAAGCGCCCATTTAACAAAAGCAGACTCAGGCTCATCAGAAGAGAAGCAGTTTATTTGGCTGTTTGATGCCAAGTACCGCATTAAAACCGATAAAAACCGCTTTGATGATAGCAATGAAGATATTGAAAGTACCGATTACGTGCCAGACGATGCCATCAACCAAATGCACCGTTATCGGGACGCACTGATTCGTTTATCAGAACCTCACGGATCTGGATCACCATCAAGTGGAAACGCTGGCCAATCTCCTAAGAAAAGCCGTCCTGTTTTTGGTGCCTTTGCTTTATACCCTGGTTTTTTTGACCAAGCCACAAAACCCAACCCCTACGCAGCCGCAATAGAAGAAGTTGGTATTGGCGCGTTTGCATTATTACCCAGTCAAAATAGGCCTAGCCAAAACGAACCTAGTCAAACTGATCCTAGCCAGACTGAGAGCGGGTATTCAGGTCACCAGTGGTTGCTAGAGTTTTTGCAAGCCCAAATCGGCACTGCGCCGAATGTACAAACAGGGCAAGGCAATGAGGTGATGTATCCTGTGGCTGGCATGGCGGAAAGACTCTATGTACAAGAAGCCGCACGCATTCCGTATTATGGCATGCGCCAAGTGCTGTACCCTGATTTGACGATGACAGTGGCATTGGGTGGGCAACGTGGTCGTGATAATGGCTACTTTGAAAAATTTGAGCAAGGTACAGCGCAGTGGTATCACCTGCCTCAAAGTACGTTTTTGCAGAAATTTAAGCAGCATATTGCCGAGGAAATTCGCTATTTAGCGTTGGCGTCTACCTCAGACACTCAAAGCTCAACCAAGCAAATTGACAAACTTTGGCCGGTTAAGCGAGTCACTGTGTTACCACGCTACACCATTACCGAAGATCAAACGGGTAAGAAGTCAGGTTCTGCTGATTTGTATTATTTATTTGAACTCGGCAAACCGCTCTCGCTGCAAACGCCAGTGACCAACGTGCCACATCGTCCAATGAAGAACTCGATGAAACTCACAACCTTAACTCGTCTAGAGAGCGTCACTAAGTTTACAGGGGTTGAAAAAGTGTACGAAGAGGCAATGGTTTGAGTTGGCATAACATGGAAATAAAAAAGCGCCGATTGGCGCTTTTTTTATTGGAACTAGCAGCCTGTCGGACTTGAGACGATCTTGCTGCAAAAGCCGCAGACCGGTCCA
>DZAT01000043.1 GCA_022736205.1 Thiomicrospira cyclica | reverse complement strand
ATAGCCATGATGAAAGTTCCTTGTGTGTGTTAAGTGCCTAATTAGTTAGGCTTTTCTATTTGCGGTGATGTTTCTCTCCGTCAATAGGGTTAACGACACAACACGAATTTTCTTTAAGGTTTTTTAATAAAAAATCACGAAATAACGTTTAGCGCTTCGGAATAGGCTTCTAACTCGCTCTTATTGATGGCAAATATACCCATGCCGCCTTGCTCAAAGTCAAACCAGAAAAAAGGCAGTTCAGGATAGGCTTCCATTAAAGCAATATCGGAAGCGCCCACTTCGACCATCAACACACCATTGTCTGTTAAGTGTTCTGCTGCTTGTGCCAGCAATTGTCGCGTCAAATCTAAACCATCGTGCCCCGATGCTAAACCAAGCATGGGTTCATGACTAAACTCTTTGGGCATGGCAGAGATTTCGGCAGCATCAACGTATGGCGGATTACTGATAATCAAATCGTAACGCTTGCCTGCCAACTTGCTAAACAAGTCCGACTCAATTGCCCTTACCCTATCTTCAACGCCATGTAAGGCAATATTCTGTTTCGCCACGGCAATCGCCGCGGGGCTAATATCGACCAAATCAACCTGCGCCTTAGGGAGGGCTTGCAGAGCAGCAATACCAATACAGCCAGAACCTGTACACATATCTAATACCTGCTCACAGGCATCTTCATTTACCCAACCATCGAAACCGCGCGCAATGAGTTCGGCAAATGGCGAACGCGGCACCAGCACATGCTCATTGACAATAAAGTTCATGCCTGCGAACCATGTTTTACCCACTAAATAAGCTGCTGGTTTACGGGTTGCAATTCTGTCATCAAACAGAATCCCGATACGTTTTGCTTCATCGTCTGTCACGGCACAATTTAACCAAGATTCATCTAAATCAGGCGGCATATTGAGCGACTGATACACCAAAAATTTCGCTTCATCGAAGGCGTTATCCATGCCGTGACCATAGAATAAGTGCGCACTTAAAAAGCGCGTCGCGCCCCAGCGGATAAAATCACGCAAGGTTGTTAAGCCCGACATATTCGACATCATTAAGCTCATTGTTATGCCCCCTTAGGACGAAAAGCAGCGATTTTTTCTACGTTAGTCTCAAGTCTTGCGCCACCAATTAAATCGATGCAATAAGGCACGGCAGCAAAAACACCATTCAAACAATCAGCAATAGCAGTGGGCTTACCAGGCAAGTTGATGATTAAACTTTTGCCACGAATCCCTGCAATTTGACGCGACAAAATCGCTGTCGGTACAACTTTTAACGATACGGCACGCATTTGCTCACCAAAACCATCCATGATTTTATCGCACACGGCGGCAGTTGCCTCTGGCGTAACATCGCGCAACGCAGGACCTGTACCGCCCGTAGTCAGAATTAAATCACAGTGTTCGGTATCGGCTAGCTCTATTAGCGTTTGCTCGATTAACAATTGCTCATCAGGGATGAGTCGCACAACAGCTTGCCACGGATTGGTGAGCACATCGCCAATCCATTGTTGCATGGCTGGACCACCTTTATCTTCATAAATTCCGTTTGAAGCCCTATCCGAAATGGTGACAAAGCCGATTCTTGCGGTTTGCATCTGTCTGCCTCTTGTAAATCTATTGATTGATCGTTATATGATACTCTATGAGTTGATTAGTAAACTCTAAAAAAATACAAAAGGGATGGGGGCTTGAGGGAAGGGCTGCGTCATAATTGCTTAAATATTAGATTCAATCCCTTCCACCCACTAAAAAAAGAAAATAGGATGTCTGAATAAAAAGCATAGCGCATTATTCAGACCTTCCTTAGAATAGCGCAATAAAACAGACTAACTTAGAAAAAGAACACAATATGCCAAACAACGAAAACGAACACGACCTCCCCGATTTCCCGAATGAACACAGTAACTCGGGCAATAACGACACGGTGCATGAACACGGTGATGATGTTGGTGGTGACAAAAACAAGGCATTGTCTGTACACGACCAGCATCATTTACCAACCAACATTTATTTAATCCCGATTCGTGAGCGCCCATTTTTTCCCAAGCAAACATTGCCTGTGGTGTTAAGCAAAGAAACATGGATCGAAACCTTTAAGAATATTGAGCGTGGTAAGCAATGGCTTGTTGGCTTGGTTTACACCCCCGAAGGGAGCGAAAACGCCAAGCCAGAAGAGTTTAGCGATATTGGTACACTGGTGCGCATCCATCATCCGCGTGTGTCGGACGAGCGCATTCAGTTTATTGCTGAAGGCGTGAAGCGCTTCAAAATCGAAGGCTGGTTATCCGAAGCCACACCTTTCCGTGCGCACGTTAGCTATCCTGAAGATGAAACTACGCAAGATCAAGAAGTCGAAAACAAAGCCTACGCGATGGCGATTCTCGCCATTTTGCGCGAGATGGTTCCGCTAAACCCTTTATTCAGCGAAGAAATTAAGCTGTTTTTAAACCGTTTCAGCTTTAACGATTCAGCTACCCTTGCTGATTTTGCTGCTGGCATGACCACCAGCGATGGACAGTCATTACAAGACATCTTATCGACATTCGATTTGTCTTCTCGTTTAGATAAAGTACACAACTTGTTTAAGCAAGAACTTGAATTGGCTAAAATTCAATATAATATTCGTGAGCGTGTCGAAGAAAACTTATCTGAACATCAACGCAAGTTTTTCTTGCGTCAGCAACTGAAAGAAATTCAGGAAGAGCTGGGCATTACCAAAGATGATCGCGCCGTCGATTTAGAAAAATTCGAGGAGCGTTTGGCGAAACTTACCCTACCCGAGGACATACAAGACAAAGTTGACGAAGAACTCGAAAAACTCAGTTTTTTAGAGCAACAATCACCCGAATATGGTGTCACACGCAACTGGCTTGACTGGATTACCAGCTTGCCGTGGGGACTGTATAGCCAGGACAAACTCGACCTAGCACTCGCACGTAAGGTATTAGACAAACATCACGATGCATTGGATGACGTTAAAGATCGTATTGTCGAGTTTTTGGCAGTCGGCGCGCTTAAAGGTGAAGTCAAAGGCTCGATTATTTTACTGGTCGGTCCACCTGGCGTGGGTAAAACATCTATTGGCAAGTCGATTGCAGAAGCCTTAGGTCGTCAGTTTTATCGCTTTTCGGTTGGTGGTATGCGCGACGAAGCAGAAATTAAAGGACATCGTCGTACTTACATTGGAGCGATGCCTGGTAAGTTTGTCCAAGCACTCAAAAGCACACAAACAGCGAATCCTGTCATTATGCTCGATGAGATCGATAAAATAGGTTCATCTTATCAAGGCGATCCTGCGTCGGCATTACTAGAAGTGCTCGACCCTGAGCAAAATAAAGACTTTCTAGATCATTACTTAGATACGCGTTTTGATTTATCGAAAGTGCTGTTTGTTTGCACCGCCAACACCACCGACAGCATCCCTGATCCGTTACTCGACCGAATGGAAGTAATCCGTTTATCGGGCTACATCACCGAAGAGAAAATGCGCATTGCTAAGCGTCATTTATGGCCAGCATTGCTAAAAGAGTCGGGTATTTCGTCAAAAACAATCGAAATTACCCCACCCGCGATTCATCATATTATCGAAGGCTATGCCCGTGAAGCGGGTGTCCGCAATCTGAAAAAAATGATGGAGCGTATTATTCGTAAAACAGCGGTTAAGCTCGTGAATGGTGAAATTGAAACGGCACGCATTCATGTTAAAGACATTGAAGATAGCCTTGGTCATCCTAAGTTTAGCAATGAAAAACCCGAAAACATGGTAGGGGTTACCACGGGTTTAGCATGGACATCGATGGGCGGTGTGACGCTGAATATCGAAGCCAGTCGCATCCACACGCTTAATCGTGGCTTTAAACTATCGGGACAACTGGGTGAGGTAATGCAAGAATCGGCGGGCATTGCTTACAGCTATGTTAGCTCGAACTTAACACGTTACAAAGGCGACCCGAAGTTTTTCGATGAAGCTTTCGTTCATTTGCACGTACCTGACGGTTCAACCCCTAAAGATGGTCCTTCGGCTGGCATTACCATGGCAACGGCATTATTGTCGCTGGCACGTAACGAGCGCTTAAAAGAACCCATCGCCATGACGGGCGAACTGAGCTTAACGGGGCATGTATTGCCTGTCGGTGGTATTCGAGAAAAGATTATTGCTGCACGACGTGTCGGCATTAAGACACTCATTATTCCCTTCGACAATCGCCATGATTATGACGAAATGCCCGATTACTTAAAAGAAGGGCTAACCTTGCATTTTGCCAAGCATTTTGAAGATGTGGTGAAATTAACTTTTATGCCCCGCCCGAAGGTGTCGCTATCTAAACGTAGTCCGAACAGCACGCCTAATCCTCGTCGTCGTTTAGGCACAACACGCAACACGAATAGTCAGCGCACACCGAGCGCGCGCGCAGAAAAAGAAGGCGAGTAAGCATTAAGGCATTCAATGCCCCGTCATCCCCGCGTAGGCGGGGATCCTAAAACCAAGGAGATAGATTCCCGCTTTTGCGGGAATGACGAGTTTCAGAGGTTCCCCATATCATATCGAGACTCACTACGCCTCAACAATACCAACACCTCTGCATGATGTGTATGCGGAAACATATCAAACACCTGTGCTTTAACAGACTTAAATGCTGGCATTAACGCCAAGTCTTTTGCCAAACTTTCGGGATTACAGCTCGAATAAATCAGCCATTCGATACCCTCTCCCTCATTCAAAAACCGACACAACTCGCTACCAATCCCTCTGCGAGGCGGATTGATAATCACGGCTTGTGGCAACTGTGATTGTTCTAACGCAAAATCACTGGCACTTAACGCTCGAAAGCTAACCTGACTCAACCCCAAACGTTGCGCCGATTCCGTCGCACTAGCAATCGCTTGTGCGCTAACTTCGATACCCGTTACCTGCCCCGTCATCACTTGCGCTGCATGAAGTGCAAAACCACCCACGCCACAAAACAAATCCCATAGTGAATTGGGCTGAATATCACTTATCCACGATAGCGCTTGTCGATATAGCGCAGCAGCAACCACATCATTGGTTTGAAAAAAGCTTTTAGGCTGAATCAGCAAGGGCAAATCATTTAACCACATCGTTAGTCGTGACTCAGGCGTAAGCACGATTTCTTCTTCGCCTTCCATAATCGCCATGGCAACAGGCTGAATATTGACCGACACCACACGCAATGAGGGCAAAGCCGCTTGTAAACTCGGTAAAGCTTGTTGTAACGCATTAAGCATAGATTTCGAACGCAAAACAAAGCGAACCATCAATTCATCCGTTTGTTCGCTCAAGGTTACCAAAACAAACTTCAGTTCGCCAGTACGTACTTTCACATCATAAGGCATTAACTGACACTGCCTAATAAACGCACGAATCGGTTCAAAAGCAACCTGCAACGCCATTGGATAAAGCAAACAGTCGCTCAAATCAACCGCCTCTCCTCGCGCATTCACCAATCCCAAAATAGGCTGCTGATCAGAACCAGAAACCACCATTTTGGCTTTATTACGAAAAGCAGTTTGGGCACTTTTCACCAATGGCAGCCAGTTTTCAGGTTCAACAACCGCTACTAAAGCCTTCTCACACGCTTGCTGCTTAATGCTAGATTGCAACGGATAAGGCAATTCAATCAGCGAGCAAGAGCGGCAGTTGCCAGAAACAAAATGATGACAATGGATCGACATAAGTAGCATCGCAAAAAATAATGCGCCTATTATACTGCAAACACGAAAAACCCCTTGCGGGGCTTCGGTGCTTCAAAAGCGATTATCGCAACAACGACATCACATTTTGGCTACTCTGGTTAGATTGCGACAACATCGACATACCCGCCTGTTGCAACACTTGTGTCCGCGCTAAATTAGCCGATTCACGTGCATAATCCGTATCCTCGATAATACTGCGAGAACGCTTGGTATTTTCGTTTTCATTACCAAGGTTCTGAATGGTATGTTCTAAGCGCAACTGCAGCGCACCCCACTTGGCGCGAACCGTACCGATATTCGACAAAGCACTGTCAATTTTCATCACCGCCTGTGAAGCAGCCGTCGTTGTACCAATACTTGCCTTACTGAACGCAGAGTTAACCACCGCTTTAGAGCCGTTCGCCGCAGTAATGGTTGCCTGACCAAATACACCTGTCGCACCCGAAACGCCCGTCCAGAAATTACCCATCGATACAGTAATTTTGTCGCGACCAGAGCCAGCATTGGCGACTTCCCACCCCACTTGCATGTTGCGATTACTGGTCACTGTAGACAAGAATGAACCTTTAGTGCCTAGATTAGCCATCAGACCAACTTCATTAAACTTAGTCGTCCCTGCAACACGGTTAATCTCTGTGGTTAACGCCTGAAACTCTGTATCCATCTGTGAACGGTTTTCGGCATTATAAGTACCGTTCAAAGATTGAACAGCCAACTCACGTTGACGCTGCAACATATTAACCACTTCTTCCGAAGCACCGTCTGCCGTTTGAATCAGCGACATCGCATCATTGGCATTGCGAATCCCTTGCTCCATGCCGCGCGACTGAGCCGTCATGCCCGTGACAATTGCCAAACCCGCCGCATTGTCTTTGGCGTGATTAATCTGCTTGCCAGATGTTAATCGCTCCATACTGGTTGCTTGGCTACGACCACTTTTATCGAGCAAACGAATCGCATTTTCCGAACCAATATTGGTATTAATGACCATACTCATAAAACCTCCCTCTCGACCCCATCAATGCAGAAAACCCCTTACGGGGCTTTCTGTGTGACGACATCACTTATCGTAGTAGGGACATCACATTCTGACCACTTTGGTTAGCCTGTGATAGCATCGACATACCAGCCTGTTGCAACACTTGTGTGCGTGCTAGGTTAGCCGATTCACGCGCATAATCGGTATCTTCGATACGACTACGTGCTGCCATAATGTTTTCGTTCACGTTGTTCAGGTTAGAAACGGTATATTCTAAACGGTTCTGAGTTGCGCCCCATTTAGCACGCAAAGTACCAATATTCGATAAGGCGCTATCAATTTTCATCACCGCTTGCGAAGCAGCCGTCGTTGTACCAATACTTGCCTTACTAAAAGCTGAGTTTACCACTGCTTTTGAACCGTTAGCAGCCTGAATGGTTGCTTGTCCAAAGACACCTGTTGCACCCGAAACACCTGTCCAAAAGTTACCCATTGATACCGTAATTTTATTACGCTGACTACCAGCAACTTCCCAACCAACTTGCATAATACGGTTACTCGTCGCTGTAGACAAAAACGAACCTTTAGTACCCAAATTCGCCATCAAACCAACTTCGTTAAACTTAGTTGTGCCTGCAACACGGTTAATTTCTGTCGTTAATGCTTGGAACTCTGTATCCATCTGTGAGCGGTTTTCTGCGTTATAAGTGCCGTTCAAAGACTGAACCGCCAGCTCACGTTGACGTTGCAACATGTTCACGATTTCTTCTGAAGCACCGTCTGCAGTCTGAATCAAACCCATTGCATCGTTCGCATTACGAACCGCCTGATCGGTACCACGAACCTGAGCCGTCATACCTGTTGCAATCGCTAAACCTGCAGCATTGTCTTTAGCGTGGTTAATGCCTTTACCTGAAGTAAGACGTTCCATACTGGTTGCTTGGCTGCGACCGCTTTTATCTAACAAACGAATGGCATTTTCTGAACCGATGTTTGTGTTAATTACCATAGCCATGATGATTCTCCTTGTATGCTTAAAAAGCCGAAGATCCCTAATTTATTCATCCAGTTGACTGGTTAACTGAAATCTTCTTGCCTGCAATAGAGTTATCGACAGCGTTACCAAAAACTAAAGGAAATAAATTAAACTTTTTTAATGTTTTTTAAAGCGCAAGACAAAAAACACTGTTGTCTGTAAAAAACAAGGTATTAACCTCTATAATAGAGAATCAGGCAATGGATCGACACAAGAGCGTCATGACACAAAAAAGCAATACCGATATGCAACAAGATGAAATAAGCACTTATAGCAAAAACTTTCAAGGGCTTGCGCCCTTTGCGCGCGCCAATTTAGCGAGCGTCAATCTGCTACCGCTCGCGCAAGACCTTTTGACTAGTGCAACAGAAGACAATACCAATGCAACGCTATTGATGAACTTATCTTTAGCGCTGCAGTCTTTAGGGCAACATGACTTGGGCATTGCCATTCAGGCAGAAGCGCTGAGCATCAAGCGTGTTTATGATCTTACAGCAAAGCATCAACCCGCCAAACTGCGCCTGTTATTGCTCTGTGTTGCTGGTGACATTGCTGAAAACACGCCAATTGATTGCTTATTAGAAGACACCGATATTGACATCATTTTTTATTATGTCTCAAACGATGGCGCATTATCATCCCCGATACCAGAACATGACCTTTTGATGGTTGGTATTTGTGAGTCGGATGAAAATGCCGCATTATTACGCGCCCTAACACCAGCCCTATCTGATTGGCAAAAACCAATTATTAATCATTCTGAACGTATCGTGAACACTGGTCGTAAAGTTGCTAGTCTATTATTACAAGGCGTTGCTGGTTTACTCATGCCATCGACATTACGCCTAACACATAGTACATTAGCGAATGCCATGCAAGAAAATCTACCCCTGAGTCATGTCGCCAAAAACACCGATTTCCCGATTATTATTCGTCCGCTTGGCTCCCACGCTGGTCATGACTTAGAACGTATCAACAACCATCAAGAATTAGGCGACTATTTAGCACGTATTAATGCCAGTGCATTTTTTGTTTCCCGATTTATTGATTACAGTGCTCAAGATGGTTTATTCCGTAAGCTGCGCGTGATGCTCATCGACGGCAAACCTTATATTGCTCACTTGGCCATTTCTTCGCATTGGATGATTCACTATGTTAACGCTGGCATGTATGAAGATGCGCAAAAGCGCGAAGAAGAAAAGGTGATGATGGAAAACTTTGATGCTTTCGTCGCTCGACACAAAACAGCTCTTGAGGCCATTTATCAGCGAACAAAGCTGGATTATCTCGGATTGGATTGTGCCGAAACAAGCGATGGTCAACTGCTCATTTTTGAAATCGATCATGTGATGGTCGTGCACGATATGGATCCGCCCGATCTCTTTCCCTACAAACACGACATCATGCTTAAGGCCAAAAATGCTTTTAGAGCAATGTTGATTCAGCGATGCGAGCCTCATTAACAATGGAAAACCGACATGACTAAGCTGCGTAATGACTTAAACTTTTCGGGTGGGCCAGGCGCACTGCCAGAAACCGTGCTACAACAAGTGCAACAGGCAATTCTCGCATTACCCGAAACAGGACTCTCTGTACTGGGCATGAGCCATCGTTCCGACTGGTTTGCGGCTGTTGTTGAGGAATGCGAAAATAACATTCGCACCTTACTGGGCTTAGATAAGCACTATCATGTTCTGTTGTTACAGGGTGGCGCAACCCAGCAATTTTCGATGATTCCGATGACGCTACTACAAAACCAAACTGCGCCAGCAGATTATATTCATAGTGGTTATTGGAGTGGCAAGTCAATTCATGAGGCGCAAAAAGAAGGTGGTATTCGCACTGTTTGGAGTGGGGCATCATCTGGCTTTACGCACCTGCCAAGTGACTCAGAACTCAACTTTACTGCCAATGCACCTTATTTGCATTATGTCTCTAACGAAACCGTAGAAGGCTTACAGTTTCACCGATTACTAGGGCATGACCGTGTACCGCGCATTTGCGATATGTCTTCTGACTTTTTATCGCGCCCGATCGAAGCCGACAAATTTTCGATGATTTATGCGCATGCGCAAAAAAACATGGGACCTGCTGGGGTAACAATCGTCGTCATGCGCGACGACCTATTAGAGGGTATTCCAACCCAGCACTTTGCAGGCATGTTCGATTATCGCAATCATATTCAAGCGCACTCTAACTTTAACACCCCGCCCGTTTTTGCCATTTACGTGGTATTACTGGTAACCCGTTGGTTATTGAACGATATCGGTGGATTAGAGAAAATGGCGCTGATCAATCAGCAAAAAGCAGAAACATTATATCGCTGCCTAGATGATAGTAATGGATTTTATGCTGGGCGTGCAGCAACAGCGGATCGTTCACTGATGAATGTTTCGTTCAAACTAGCAACACCAGCATTAGAAAAAAAAATTTTGCATGAATCGGCACAAGCAGGGTTTTCGGGTTTGTCGGGGCATCGTTCGACAGGTGGGTTGAGGGCTTCCATCTACAATGGACTGACGCTTGGCGCAGTTGAACAGTTGGTTGCGTTTATGCAACGTTTTCAAAAAAACGCATAAAAAAACGGCTACACTCGGTAGCCGCAAACACACAAGGGAAACTAAACAAACAACATCGCCATTAGGCTTTGGTATCTGTTATTAATCCAGAAAGCTGTCCAACCGCATCTTTAGGATTTTGGTAAGATTTAGCACTTTCCAAATAATCATTAATCTGTTTACTGATACGCAATGTCATTTCATCTGGAAACTGACGCAAGGTTTCACCCGTCTGCGAGTCTTTCAGATAAAGTACCATTTTGCCAGCATCCTGATCGAGCTGAAATTGCAACGCGCTATTATTCAGCTTGAAGACATCATTAACTTCTGTCACCAATGCCTGTGATGGCGGTTGCGTTGAACTGATCGGCGACGAGGATACGCTCGGCAAAACACGCTCAGATGCTGCAAGTGCAGTATCTGAAGCATTTTGTTTTGGCGCTAAAGCAACCTCTTTGCCAACAAACGGAAACGACTGCGTAGTCAGTGCTTGTGCATTGTCAATTTTCATGTCAATACCCCCCCCTTTACTACACAGAAAACAAGGATGATAGTAACAGCACGGAGCCTTAAATACCATCCCCTACGTTTAACGAAGTAGCGACAATACGTTCTGGCTACCTTGATTCGATTGTGACAACATCGACATACCAGCCTGTTGCAATACTTGCGTACGCGCTAGGTTAGCAGACTCACGTGCATAATCAGTATCTTCGATACGACTACGAGCAGCCATAATGTTTTCGTTCACGTTGTTCAGGTTAGAAACGGTATATTCTAAACGGTTCTGAGTTGCACCCCATTTAGCACGCAAGGTTCCAATGTTCGACAAAGCACTGTCAATTTTCATGACTGCCTGAGAAGCTGCCGTCGTCGTACCAATACTCGCTTTAGAATAAGCCGAGTTAACCACCGCTTTAGAACCGTTAGCAGCCTGAATGGTTGCCTGACCAAAGATACCTGTTGCGCCCGAAGCTCCAGTCCAGAAGTTACCCATAGAAACCGTAATCTTGTTACGACCACTACCTGCCACTTCCCAACCCACTTGCATCGTACGGTTACTGGTAACAGCAGACAAGAATGAACCCTTGGTACCAAGGTTAGCCATCAGACCCACTTCGTTAAACTTGGTTGTCCCTGCAACACGGTTAATTTCTGTGGTTAATGCTTGGAATTCTGTATCCATTTGTGAGCGGTTTTCTGCGTTATAAGTGCCGTTCAAAGACTGAACCGCCAACTCACGCTGACGTTGCAACATGTTCACGATTTCTTCTGAAGCACCGTCTGCCGTCTGAATCATTGACATGGCATCGTTTGCATTACGCACTGACTGATCGGTACCACGTGCTTGCGCTGTCATACCTGTTGCAATTGCCAAGCCTGCGGCATTGTCTTTTGCATGGTTAATTGATTTACCCGAAGTTAAGCGTTCCATACTGGTTGCTTGACTGCGACCGCTTTTGTCCAATAGTCGGATGGCATTTTCAGAGCCAATATTGGTGTTGATGACCATAGCCATGATCGTCTCTCCTTACACAGTTTTTTTAGGTTCCCTTTACGGGTTTTATGTTCTCATATGGGTTAACGACCAAACTTTTACTTTCTTTAATCTTTTTCTACAACTTTTTTACGTCTTTTTACAATCTTAGATCACATCTAAACAAAATCTGTGGTTAACTCTTCTCGCACCTTACCGCCCGCTTGCAACAAGAGTCGTTGCACGAGTGGATTGGTGGGTGACTGTTGGTGTAGTTTTTCGAGCTGCGATCGTGCTGCATCTTGTTGCCCTAACGCCAACAAAAGCTGCGCTAATTGCAAATGCGCTGCGATATCTTCTGGTACTTTTTGTAAATAAGTTTGCAATACTTCAACCGCCAGATTTTGCTTTCCTAGGGTTACAAGCACATTGGCATAAATGGTTAAATAGGCGTGTTGCTTCACGCACAATTTCTCTAGTACGCTTAAGGCTCTTGAATAATCTTGCTGAGACAAAGACAGGGTAAGTGCCGAAATTTGTGCTTGTTCACTGAGTTTGTCATGATCGACCATATCCCACACATCGTAGGCATCGTCTAACTGACCACGCAAACTGTTAAAGTAACCTAAAATAAACAAACCTAAGCTACGATAAAACGCATCCTGCTCGGCTTGCGCTTCACAAAAAGCTAAGACTTCATCAAGCTTATCAATGCTGCTTTCATCCAGCTGTTGCATCGACTTCAAGACTTCATCAAGGGTATTCTCGTAAACACTGGCTTTGAACTTTTTCACGATACCTGTTTCGGTGACCTTAAAAATGGCATCGAAAGCGCGAACAAGTGGATAGGCAAGCCCTTTTTCGACTTCAGACAAATCTTCAACTGTGCGCTGATGCGTATCTAACCAGACATACAAGCGCCCTGGCTGACCAAAACGAATCCAGCCGCGAACCAGTTCTGGTGATAGTTGAGCTTCTGCCTGTTCACGCGCACGTAAATCAATTAATTCGACGCAACCATCAATGACCGATACTAATTGTTTCGATGACTTTTGAATGGCTTCAAAATAATAAGTAAGCGACTGCTGAATGTCTTTATTCTCTTGTTTTTGGGTCACATCAATCGTTAGGCTATCATGAAATGCTGCGGGCGCGTAGTCGATGAGCATCGCTGCATCATCGGCTAATACTTTGTCGATTTTCAGACGTGCTTGTTTTACTTTTTCACTGGCTTTAAGTGTTTTGTTGTCGCTGTCAAATAACACCTTGGTGGCTTTCAATCCCGCCTCGGCTGCTTTGTCGGCACTACTCAAGGCACGGCGCATGCTTTGCACCTCTTTACGAGATGCTTTAAAAAATTTTTCTGCATTAAAACGTAGTTTATCAATAATTTTACCCACAATGGCTGGCGCTTGGTTGTCCCAGGCTGGCAACTCGAGTGATTGCCACGGTGTGAATGAAACGCCTTCTACGGCCGCAGCATCGGGACTAGGATTATAAAAGGTTAAGTTTTTAAAATGCGCACATAGCGCCGCAACTTGCACTTGCAACACTTGATGCGCACTAAACAAATCAGGTGTTGTCGATGCTAAACGACCACCATTGGTGGTGACAAATTGCGTCGCGCGATAAGTACCGACAAAACGCCCAACCTGACTTTCTAAACTGCCCGACTCATGCGACTGACCATCACTTTTATGACACATATCGACACCAGCAAAAATAATGTGTTCGAATCCGAAGTGAACCATAAACGAAAGCAACGTATTGGTAATCGTCGGACCTGGTGCGGTGAATTGTTCGTTAACGTCTGGTTCTACTTTAAACCAAGGATAGCGCTTACCATGATAAAAGCTGTGTCCTCTAAACTGAGACAACAAACGTGGGTTAACATGATAGGCATGTAAAAAAGTGCTTTTTTCATAATGTTGTAACAGTTGCTTTGAGTTATCGAAACTGATTTCGTTAGGATCGACCGCACCAATAAAATCAGGATCAATCCCCTCTTTCTTTAAACGTCCACACACGCGCCCAACAGCGAATATGGTAATGCGATGTCGATTCTCTTTCACCCAATCAATCGCCTGATCCAACGAAGGCCCACCTGCTAACAAGACAGCAACACCGCCATCGAACTGATGATACAAGTGATGAATAGAATGTTTGTTATCGGCCAAATTAAGCAGTTGTGCATTAACGAACCCAGAAGAACCATGAATCTCGACCATATTGGCGAAGAAAAAACGATGAATGAGCTTTTCATATTCCACCCATAAGCGCTCGTAAGCAGGGTGAAATTGATCTAAGGTTGCCAAAGAGCGATGGATTCCAACTGCATTGCGAAATAAATAGCCGTTATACTTCTCACCACTTAAAACAGAAAGGTCGCCATTAGCTGGAATCAGCTCAACAAAGTCATGATCGTAATCGACATGTTCATTCAGCCAAGCGATCATTTCGGGCAGCTCAATGATTAATACCCGTCGCCCATCACCTTTAGCAACCTGTTCGAGATAGCGCAACATTAAGCCACCATCGCAGCCAATCATGAGAAGGAGTTGATGTTTCTTTTTGAACCACTCATCACCAAACGTTCTGGCATAAAGCCCTGCTGAACCTGTCTTATCGAAGGTACGCGCATTAATGGCAAAAAAAGCTTGCTCGCCTAAAGGCGTTTCATACAACGAAGCGATAACATCAGCATCACCTTCTTCTAAAAAAGATTGAATGGCTGGCGTCTCTGCATCGAGTGCTGCATCAAGACAAGAAGAAATTGAAGATGAAGACATGGTGTATTCCTTGTAGAAGCAATCGCAAAAAATTAATCGTTAACGAATCGTGTGGTTAATCAACCACATTCCACCTCAAACCCGACCACGCCCTTAGCTTGTTTGCTAAATCCCACGCCGATTAGATGAATCGGTTGACCCAGCGCACGGTATTTAGCCGCATAGTCTTTGTCTTTGAGTTGTGCCATGGCACTGCCTTCTGGATTCTGCTCGACCACTTTAAATTCAATAATGTAAATGTGATTGTTGAACAATACCGTCATATCGATACGTCCATGGTTAGTGACATCTTCGCAACGAATGCCTGGCTAAACAACAGAAAATAGCCATAAAAAAACAATAAGATATTAGCATCAATACCAGAGCCCTATTTTCTTTTTATTTTTTATAACCCGTTGAGACTTAATTGTTAATGTGACTCGAATCTAATTTTAAATTTTGCTTTTAATTGATTGAGCATTTCTTCATCAACGATAACTTTACTTGCTGTATAGTTTTCTTTTGTAGCATTGAGGCTAAGATTGTAATGAGAAGCTGCGCCACTTTCAGGAAGAAATACGGCATAATTTGTTGCATAAGATTCAGGATAATAACTTGTATCATAAAGGAGTTTTATTGCAACCATATCGTCATTATTCGATTGGGTTAAGTAGACCATATAATAACGTTTTTTCGCATAAAATAGCCCTTGTGTTTTTTGCATAAACTTACAATGTAGCGCAAACGCAAGATGGAATTTCTTATTATCTTCCTGTTCTAGCTTGTCCCTTAACTGTTGTATTTCAGTATTTAATTGACTTTCCTTATCAAAGATATTGGTAAGATTTTCGATGATTTGATTCATGTCAATCAATTTTTCTGTTGCATTATTCATTACGATTTCCTTTAGATAACTTCGGGTAAAATCTTGATTTTAGATTAAGCATCAACACCGGTAGGTGTCAAGCTAGTTGTCACATCAACAATCCTGTGTTCATAAAATTCAATGCCTAGATTAAGTACATGCGCTCTTGTATCGACATAATAATAGTCAGCTTCGCGAATTTTAGCGAAGGTCTGAATGCCAATGGGAAGTTTTTTGCGTTGGTTATTTTTCATCATGCTGACCAGTCTTCATTAATGTTGAGCATGTCGAGATCCGATAGTGAGCAGCGTTTGCGCCAAAGCCAAATCAACGGGTGTGTCAATATCGACACTCGCTGCTATTGGCATAAAATAAAACTGTGTATGATCTTCTTCAAAAAAACGATGCGTGTCATTAAATCGCGATACAGATTGAATATAAATCGCCCCATTAATTTGTGCAGTACGCAGCTTAGCATCTTGCCGACGACCAGAAATAGGCACGGGCGCTAATCGTTGCCAACTGCCATTGTCTTGCTCGCTAAACAACAAATAAGACGGATGCGCTGGCTCACACACACTAATCAGTGGCTGATCTGGCGACTGAGTAAATAAAGCGATGGCTTCGTCCAGATGTTGTGTTGTTCTCAGTGGTGACGTTGGTTGCAAGACAATCACCGCATCGTAGTGTTTGCCTTGCGATGCTAACCAGTCGACAGCGTCCGCAACGGCATCAACCGTCGTTGCAGTGTCGC
>DZAT01000104.1 GCA_022736205.1 Thiomicrospira cyclica | reverse complement strand
CGATGACAGGCATCAATCGCCATGTCCATCAGTGCGGTGACGGCAGGGTTGCGTTCGTCATAGCCCGACAGTAAACCAGAGTCACGATCAACGCCGAGCGTCAGTTGCGTTAAGTCGTTTGAGCCAATAGAAAAACCATCGAACAATGGTAAAAACTGATCTGCTAAAATGGCATTGGCAGGAATTTCGCACATAAGGTAAACCTTAAGGTCGTTTTCGCCACGCACGAGACCATAACGTGCCATTAGTCCTAATGTCAATTGTGCTTCGGGTACAGTACGTACAAAAGGAATCATTAACGACACATTGGTGAGTCCCATTTGTTCGCGCACTTTTTTAAGCGCTGCGCATTCCATTGCAAAAGATTCGCGGAAACGAGGGTCGAAATAACGGGCAGCACCGCGTAAGCCGATCATCGGATTTTCTTCGTGTGGTTCGAACTGAGCACCACCAATGAGGGCGGCATATTCGTTCGATTTAAAATCGGATAAACGAACGATCACTTGGCGTGGATAGAAGGCAGCGGCAATAGCACCCACGCCTTCTGCTAAGCGTTCGATAAAGAAATCACGTGGGCTGGCATAGCCTGCAATGAGTTCATCAATTTGCTTTTGCAGCTTTTTGCCGAGCGTGTCGTACTCAAGTAAAGCGCGTGGATGGATACGAATGGCGTGGTTGATAATAAACTCGAGTCGCGCTAAGCCGACACCTTTAACAGGCATGGCAGCATGAATAAATGCTAACTCGGGATTGGCAACGTTGACCATAATCCCTGTGCGTGTATCGATGCTATCGGGGAATGTTTCGGTATTAATCGTAAAAGGTATTTCGCCACGATAAATCATACCGCTGTCACCTTGCGAGCAAGACACGGTAACCGTTTCGCCATCAGGAATGGTCAGCGTGCCGTTTTGCGTGCCAACGACGGCAGGAATGCCCAGTTCTCGCGCAATAATCGCCGCGTGACAGGTGCGACCACCACGATTGGTGACAATGGCGCTGGCAATTTTCATAATCGGTTCCCAATCGGGGTCGGTCATGTCGGTGACCAGCACATCGCCAGGTTGAATGCGCTCAATTTGTGCAGGTGAGTCAATTATTTTGGCTTTGCCCGTGGCGATTTTAGCGCCAATGCTGCGACCCGTCGCTAAAATTTCAGCTTGTTTGGCATCGCCAAGTTGGTAACGCTCGCTCATGGCAGCTGTTACTTTTTCGGCATGAACCGTTTCGGGGCGGGCTTGCAAAATATACAGCTCACCATCGAGCCCATCACGCGCCCATTCGATGTCCATTGGCATTGGGCGACCATGCAGACCACTGTAGTGCGTTTCGATAATCATTGCTTGACGCGCGAGCGTTAGGGCTTCATCGTCGCGCAGCGCAAATTCTTGGCGCTCTTTCTTACTTACCTTGATGTTTTTAGTTGAGTTACCCGCAAAGGCATCGTCACTATAAATCATGCGTAAGGCTTTTTCGCCAAGTTGACGCTTGAGAATGGGTTCAAAGCCGGCGGCGAGCGTTGGTTTATGCACGAGGTATTCATCGGGATTGACCGCGCCTTGTACGACATTTTCACCTAAACCGTAGGCGGCATTAATCAAGACCACATCACGAAAGCCAGATTCGGTATCAAGGGTGAACATCACACCAGAAACGCCCTTGTCGGCACGAACCATTTTTTGTACGGTGACTGATAGGGCAACTTTATCATGCGCAAACCCTTTATCGATACGATAAGAAATAGCACGATTGGTGAATAAACTGGCAAAGACACGTTTGGTGGTGTGAATAATATTACGTGAACCCGCAATGTTTAAATAAGTCTCTTGTTGTCCTGCAAACGATGCCCCAGGTAAGTCTTCGGCGGTTGCCGACGAGCGAATCGCTGTTTCGACCATCTCGTGATATTCACCTTCTAACGCAGTATAGGCTTGGCTAATTTCTGCTTTTAAATCGGGAGGCATCTGTCCGTTGATGATCAGGTTGCGAATGGTTTGCCCTATTTGTGCCAGTTTCTTTAAATCGTTTGCTGGCAAAGCATTCAACAGCTCTTGAATTTTGTCCGTCAGGTCATTATATGCAAGGAAAGCCCAATAACCGTCTGCCGTAATCGCAAAGCCGTTTGGAATGCGTAAGCCTTGTGGCGTGAGTTGCTGAAACATTTCTCCTAGAGAGGCGTTTTTACCGCCAACAAGGGCTAAATCAGACAAACGAATTTGGGCAAACGTTTTAATGTAACGCATGGAACTTATCCTTAATAAGCAGAGTGCTTAAAGGGTAGCGAATGCGCAGTTAATTTGCAATCTTAAATGGAGTAAACATGCACACGACTGAAACATATGGCTTTCAAACTGAAGTCAAACAACTACTACAACTAATGATTCATGCGCTTTATTCTAATAAAGAAATTTTTGTGCGTGAGTTAGTCTCTAACGCTTCCGATGCCTTAGACAAGTTGCGTTTTTTATCGGTGACAGACGATAGCCTTGTCGCTGAAGATAGCGATCTGCGCATTGAGATCGACTTTGACAAAGACGCTGGCACACTGACCATCCGTGATAACGGTGTCGGTATGAGCAAAGAAGAAGTGGTACAGAACCTTGGCACCATTGCCAGCTCTGGTACGAAGCGTTTTATGGAAGCAATGGAAAGTGCTCAAAAGAAAGACGCTAACCTGATTGGTCAGTTTGGTGTGGGTTTTTACTCTGCGTTTATGGTGGCGAGCTCTGTCACTGTTAATACCCGTCGTGCTGGCATGGCAAGCGATGAAGGCATTACATGGCAATCGACAGGTGAGGGCGATTACACCATTACGCCAACCAACATCGAACGTCGTGGGACAGAAATTATTTTAACCCTAAAAGACGATAGCAAAGAATTTAGCGATGGTTGGAAACTGCGTTCGATTCTGAAAAAATACTCAGAACACATCGCTTTCCCAATTATGTTGCCAAAACCGCCAGCACCTGCCGCAGAAGGTGACGACAGCGTTGTCGCAACACAACCAGAATGGGAGCAGGTCAACGATGCAACCGCATTATGGCAGCGTCCAAAATCGGAAGTGACAGAAGAAGAATATGAAGCTTTTTATAAGTCGGTTAGCAGCGATTGGAATAAGCCGCTAACGCACATTCATAACAAAGTTGAAGGTAATTTAGAATATACCACTTTGTTATATGTGCCAGAGCAAGCCCCTTTCGATTTGTGGGATCGTGATCGTCGTTATGGGGTGAAATTGTTCGTCAAGCGTGTATTTATTATGGACGATGCCGAACAGTTATTGCCAAGTTGGTTACGTTTCGTGCGTGGCGTGGTCGATTCTGCCGATTTGCCATTGAACGTATCGCGTGAAATTCTACAAAGCAATGCCGTTGTCGATAAGATTCGTGCAGCAACCATCAAGCGCTTGTTAGATCACCTTGCATATATGGGCAAGGAAGATAGCGACAAGTATGCAACATTCTGGGGCGCATTCGGTCAGGTTTTAAAAGAAGGGGTGATTGACGATCATGCCAACCGTGAGAAAATTGCTGGTTTGTTACGTTTTGCTTCGACCAGTCACTTAGAGGGTCAGACAGTATCCTTAGCGGATTACATCGCCCGTATGCCAGAAGGTCAAAAAGACATCTACTTCCTAACAGCCGAAACCATTATGGCAGCGAAGGGTAGTCCTCAGCTTGAAGTCTTCCGCAAGAAAGGCTGGGAAGTGTTGTTATTGACTGATCGTATTGATGAGTGGGTGGTTCAGCATTTAACCGAGTTCGATGGTAAGTCGTTAAAAGCGATTAACCGTACTGACTTGTCGGAAGTAATGGGTGATGAAAAGCCAGAAGTGAGCGAAGCACAAGAAGACGTGTTGAAGCGTCTGAAAGAAGCATTGGCTGAGCAAGTTTCAGATGTGAAAGCATCGGCACGTTTGGTCGATTCGCCAGCTTGTTTGGTGTTGGGTAATAGCGATATGGCACCTCATATGGCTAAAATCATGGCGCAGCTGGGTCAGGCAGTGCCAGAAAGCAAGCCTGTGTTGGAAGTGAACATCGATCATGCGATCGTGAATCGTTTATCGGGTGCAGAAGGTGATGTGTTTGCTGA
>DZAT01000103.1:1801-4164 GCA_022736205.1 Thiomicrospira cyclica | reverse complement strand
GGCATAGCCACCTGCTTAAATCGAACTGCCCTGTAACAGGACAACCCGACTGGGGCAGCATTGTCATCGACATACAAGCCCGACATTTACCTTCTGCACAGAGCCTACTCGCCTACATCGTTTCTTATCGTGATCATCAAGAATTTCATGAGCACTGTGTCGAAAGCATTTACAGCGACATCTGGCAGATATTTAAACCCGAAAAGCTATTGGTTTATGCACGCTATGTGCGTCGCGGTGGGCTCGATATTAACCCATGGCGTACCAGCGACCCTCACGCGCATGCATGGGTAGACATGCCAAGGGTGGCAAGACAATAATTTTTATGTTAATTTATCAGCAGATATTGAGATAAGAAAAGATCCTGTTGATAAAAAACAATACAAAATAGGAGGAGTGATGTTATCTCTTCACCGCTTAAAAACGCGACTTTCGTTAATGATTGCATTAATGACACTGGTACTGGCGCTCGCCATCAATCATTTTGTTGGGCAGCTCAATCGTACGCAAATTGAACAAGATCAAAGCGCCTTACTCGAACAAGTTGCCACCACCATGATGTCACGTCTTGACCAAGACATGAGCACGCGTGGTGGTGAAATTAAGTTTCTTGCCCAGCGCGACATGCTTAAAGATGTAAACGTCCCCGTCGCCAAAAAACAGGTCATTTTAGATAGTATCCGCGCCTCCTATCCCTATTATGCTTGGATTGGTATTACCGATACAGAAGGTAATATTCTGGTGGGAACCGATGGGGTACTGGTGGGTAAAAGTGTCGCTAAACGCGATTGGTTTTTACTCGGCTCACAAGGCTTACACTTTGGTGATGCGCACGATGCTTTTTTGCTGGCAAAGATGATGCCCAAACCAAAATGGGATGACCTACCCCTTCGCCTTGTTGACATTTCTGCACCCCTTTACGATGAAAACAATAACTTTTTGGGTGTTATTTGCGGTCACCTCAGTTTGGATTGGGCTTTCGAAGCACGCAATCGTATTTTAGACCAACTCAGTAAACAGCAACTTGATTTAGTGGTGCTCAACAATGAAGGGAAAGTGCTGATGGGCACACCCGAATTGCCCTCGCTTACTGTCTACCTCAGTGGTTTAGCCAGTGTTAATCAAAGCAAAGAAGGTCAACCGAGTACGCAAATTGAACAGTGGCAAGATGGTAAGCGTTACCTAACTGCTGCGGTTAAAGAAACAGGCTTCGCCGACTACCCAGGTATGGGCTGGACAGTTGTTGCCCGTAAAGCAGAGTCTGCTGCCTTTGCCAGTGCCCAACAGCTCAGTTGGACAATTGCAGGACTAACCGCGACAGGCGCTTTAATTTTTATGATTATTATCTCTAGGGTTATTTCGCGCCAATTGCGACCGCTGGAGCACATTAGCGAGGCAGCCGCACATATTTCTCGCAATCATTTATCGGTAACCTTACCCAAATCAATGGGAAAAGATGAGCTGTCGGTACTGGCAAATAATTTATCCGACTTAGTCACTCGACTACAAGAAAACAATGCCGAGCTATTACTCGCCAGTCGTGTTTTCGAAGACAGCACACAAGGCATTATTATTACCGATACTAATCAAAAAATTATTCGTACCAACAAAGCGTTTCAAAACATCACAGGCTATCGTTCAGAAGAAACTGTTGGCAAAAACCCCAAAATACTCAGCTCTGGTCGTCAAGATAAAGCCTTTTATCATCAGATGCGTGATCAATTGGTTGAAGAAGGTAACTGGCAAGGTGAAATTTGGAATCGCAAAAAGTCTGGCGAGGTTTATCCCGAATGGTTAATGATTCACACCTTAAAAAATGAGCAAGGCGATATCACTCACTATATTGGTATTTTCGATGACATTACCGAAAAGAAAGCGAATGAACAACGTCTCATTCACCTTGCCAACTACGATATCTTAACCGATCTACCCAATCGTCATCTCATGCAGCTTCACACCAATCAGCTCATTGGAAAAGACAATAGCGAGCAGCATGGACTCGCGCTCATTTTTATCGACTTAGATAAGTTCAAGCACATCAACGATAGCCTAGGTCACCCAGTTGGCGATCAAGTACTACTCGAAACCGCCACCCGCTTTAAACAAGAAATGCGTAATGACTACTTCCTAGCTCGCTGGGGCGGAGATGAGTTTGTGGTTGTACTACCAACAAACAACTATCAACACATTAGCGAACTGATCAAGCGATTGATTGCCAGCTTGCAACGACCCTTCATGATTAGTAACTCACCGCACCATCTGAGCATGAGTGCAGGCGTTGCGCTATATCCTAACGACGGTCAGAATGTCGAGCAACTGCTGCGCTGTGCGGATACCGCCATGTATCAAGCCAAACACGAAGG
>DZAT01000103.1:0-1701 GCA_022736205.1 Thiomicrospira cyclica | reverse complement strand
ACACTTAATGCACTCAGGTCTTATGGCTATCGCATTTCGGTCGATGACTTTGGTACTGGCTATGCTTGTTTAAGCTATATGCAAAAAATCTCACCTTCAGAAGTCAAGATCGATCAGCGATTTGTAAATAGCATGATCGATAGCGATGACAGTCGCAGCATTGTTGTCTTTACGCACGGCCTAGCGAAGAGCATGGGCATCGAAGTCGTTGCCGAAGGTGTCGAAACTGCCGAGCAACTGGCAGAACTGAGTAAAATTGGCAAGGAAATCAAAATTCAAGGCTACTTACTATCGAAACCACTAATGCTCGACGACTTCCAAGCGTTGCTACTAGCGCAGCAGACCAGCAACCCGTTAGGTTATTAGAGGTTCCCTTATGTGTATATGTGGATCAGAATTCGACTTTTCTCAGTGCTGTAAGCCTTACTTACAAGGCAAAGCAGCACCTACTGCCGAAACCCTGATGCGCTCACGCTACACCGCCTACGTCAAGCGCGATGGCGCTTACCTGCACCGAACTTGGTCTGTGGCGACGCGTCCCTCGCAAAGTAGCTTAAACCAACTCCCGCCAACACAATGGACGGGACTGACGATAACTCGAACCGAAGCAGGCGATGTTAGCGAGAGCACAGGGATCGTCGAATTTATTGCTACTTGGCAAGAAGCGGACGGTAGCAGCAACCAGCTGCACGAAATCAGCCAATTTGCTCGCGAAAAAGGACGTTGGGTTTATGTTAAGGCATGCTCATTTTAAACGTTATGTTAGTTTTTACTTGCTTTTTAATATCGAATACTGTAAAAATTGCAACATAACTGTGTTGCATTCGATGCAATAGCCCATATTCCTTGCTTAATAGTAAGCAAGTATCTTACTCAATTCATTTGTCAAGTACCCTACAGGGAGACCTTCATGAGCGATCTAATTGTCCATACAACCGATGCAACCTTTGAACAAGACGTTGTTAATGCTGCCCTACCTGTTCTGCTCGACTTTTGGGCACCTTGGTGTGGTCCGTGCAAAATGATTGCACCGATCCTAGACGAAATCTCTAAAGAATTCGAAGGCAAAGTCACTGTCGCTAAGCTCAATATTGATGAAAATCCAGCGCAACCACCTAAGTTTGGTGTACGTGGCATCCCAACATTAATGTTGCTAAAAAATGGCGAAGTTGCTGCCACACGCGTTGGTGCACTGTCTAAGTCTCAATTAGTTGATTTCTTAAATAACAACCTTGCTTAATAACCCCCCTTTTTCACGTGATGACTTTCATGGTCGTCACGCCTCCTTCCTATCATCTGAATTAAAAGCACCCGAATGAACCTCAACGAACTTAAAAAACGTCATATCTCCGAATTACAAGAAATTGCTAACAGCCTTGGTCTCGAACTGACCCGTGGACGTAAGCAAGATATCATTTTTGCCCTACTTAAAGACCACGCCAAAAAAGGCGAAGATATTTCAGGTTCTGGCGTGCTCGAAATTCTCCCCGATGGCTTTGGCTTCCTGCGTACAGAAGAAAGCACTTACCTATCAGGTCCCGACGACCTTTATGTGTCGCCGAGTCAAATTCGTCGTTTTGGCCTACGCCAAGGCGATACCGTTTCGGGTCGTATCCGCACCCCTAAAGATGGCGAACGCTATTTTGCCCTGCTCAAAGTCGATAGCATCAACTTTGAACCACCAGAAGTGGCACAGCACAA
>DZAT01000233.1:902-1006 GCA_022736205.1 Thiomicrospira cyclica | reverse complement strand
GGGGTAATTGAATCACACCGCAAGGGATACGTTTCTCGGGGGCAAGGTCAGTGTTACCTAAACGCTGGATTGTGGAGCGCTCTTTCGCTTGGCTGGATAAGTGC
>DZAT01000233.1:0-837 GCA_022736205.1 Thiomicrospira cyclica | reverse complement strand
CTCATTTGGCATTTCTATCCTTGCTTTTGAAAAGATTATGAGCAGGTTCTTAGAGCACCCAATTACTGACCGCGAACAAGACGAACTAAGTAGGGGTAGTCTTTAGGAACTGCACCAGCGTAGCCGTCATCAAAGCCGACAGCCAAAGCTCCATTACCGGGCATAAAAGCCGGTGACCGTCCTAGATACGGCGTAGCTGACCAAACCCCAAGCGCCTCACGACTTGGAAAAGCCTCAGTATTTATAGGAGGTATTTGGTAAGAGCCGGCAGCCTCAACTCCACAGCCTTTAAAACCATCGCTGCCTGAACTCACACCATTTGAGCAATAAACGAGAGTACGAAGGTTTTGAATACTCGGCATACGCCAGTCGCTTTTTCCAGCGTAGCTGTAGCCGCTGCCTTGCCAAAATATTGCCATGGCATCGCCCCAAGTGTATTCGTTTGGTTTGCCTGTACAGCTTCCATTCACAAAGCTTTGCCCCTGATAGCAACGCTTCCATTCCAAGCCCGTTTGGGTGTCGGTGATTGTGCCATCGTTATTGTCCAGATAGCGACCTGCAATGAGCGAAGGCTGTAGCTGTTCATTAACCCACGCCTTCTTACGTGCATCCTCTTGCTCAATGTCCTTCATCTGTTCTTTAACCCAGGCATCCCTACGGGCATTGCTATCCGCTGTAACCGTTGGCGGAACACTCATTTGGGTGTTGGCAGATGATTGGGTTTGCGAAGTTATTGCTGAAACCGCTTTTAGGTTTAGTGAGGGGTCGCCTGAAACTACAATTAGCACAAGCGAACCCAAAAAGAAAACCACGGCAAACAACAGCTTGAACGCGCCC
>DZAT01000006.1:44091-50780 GCA_022736205.1 Thiomicrospira cyclica | reverse complement strand
GCACGCAAACGACACGCATCACAACGACCGCAAGCCCGCCCTAATTCATCTGCCTGATAACAAGAAACTGTCTGACTAAAATCAACACCCAACTCAGTACCCTTAGCAATAATCTCACCTTTACTTAAATACTGTAGTGGCGCATGAATCTTAAACGGCACACCCTCAACACCCGATTTAGTAGCCAAATTTGCTAAACGTTCAAATGCATCAATAAACTCCGGACGACAATCTGGATAACCAGAATAATCAATAGCATTAACACCAATAAAGATATGCGGTGCTTTTAGCACTTCAGCCAATGCTAAAGCGTAGGATAAAAACACCGTATTACGCGCTGGCACGTAAGTTAACGGAATCCCCACACTTTCTGTTTCTGGCACAGCAATAGCAGCATCGGTTAATGCAGAACCACCCATTTGCGCCAAATCAATCGTAACGACCCGATAACTTGCTGCACCCAAACTACGCGCTAAACGCGCCGCAGCATCTAACTCTGCAGCATGACGCTGACCATAATTAAAGCTAATCGCATGACAAACATAACCCTGATCTTGCGCCATAGCTAAGGTCGTTGCCGAATCTAAACCACCCGACAAAAGAACCACTGCCTGTTTAGGAAAATCAACATCAACGCCCATCGTTTCACTTCTTCAACGCACTTAATTGCTTATCTGCCTGCTTACCAGCAGACGTTTCTGGATACTCTTTTTTAACCAGCTCAAAAACAGCCTTAGCTTCTTTGTCTTTTTTCAGTTCAATATAGCACAGCCCTTGTTTTAGCAACGCATCAGATACTTTTGGACCTTCTAACTTAGCGGCTTCAGTATAGGACTTTAAAGCCAAGTCGAACTTACGCCCAACAAAGTAGGTTTCACCTAACCAGTAATGCGCATTACTAGATTGGTCTGTATGAGGGTACTTATCTAAGTAGTCTTTAAATAACTTACCCGCTTCAGGATATTTTCCTGCCATCAACTGATCGAATGCTTTTTTATAAGCCGCTTGAGCCGCTTCTAAATCAGTGGCCGATAATGCTGGTGCTGTGGGCTTATCCTTAGTAGCGTCTGTTAACGGAGTGCTAGTGCTGGCAGATGCAACGGACAATGCCGCTATTTTTTTCTCTAACTCAGCAACCTTCATTTCTAATGTACGAATCCGATCCATATCACGTTCTAAACGATCCATACGATCAGCAGAATCTTCTAGCTGACGATCCATGCGATTAAATTTTTCGTTCACATAACCCAAAATACCCACTTCAGCTGTTGGTGCAGCTGGCTGAACAGCAGGAACCATTGTCGGAACATTGGGATTGTACTCAACCACTTCTGCTCGCTCTGCCATTGCAGGTAAAGAAACAGAAAACGCTGTCACCACCAGCAACGATAACCAACCGTTATTTTTCATGAATATGCTCCGAAGCTAGAAGGAACATCTAAAAACATCACTTCACTTGTTTTTAGACTGTCCAAATTTATTTTTAACTGAAGGAAGCGCGTTAATCAATAGACTAGATGCTGCTTTTCGCAATCCCTTCCTCCAGACCACCTAACCGTTGGGTTTTTAGAAGTGCCTCATCATGAAACTTATTGTGGGAACTTAAGCTCTACACGACGATTCAATGCCCAAGAAGACTCATCACGTCCTTCTGCTGCTGGTTTTTCTTCACCAAAGCTAACCACTTTAATACGAGAAGCCGAAATACCCGAAACAATCAAAGCATCACGCACTGCCTTAGCACGACGCTCTCCAAGCGCCATATTGTATTCGCTGCTACCGCGCTCATCGCAGTGACCTTCTAATGCAACATTAATCATCGGCTTTGATGCCAAATAGCGTGCATAATGCGATGCAACAGCCTGACCTTTGTCGTCTAAACCAAAACCGTCGTAAGCAAAATAAACCGTTGGCTGAACACCACCGACGGCATAGTTTTTGTCATCTTCTAACGCAGCCATCGCGCCTAAGGTATTTAAATCAATACCTTTCAAACCACCATTGCTCATACCATTACCGCCCATGCCATCAACAATGGTTGCTTTATTACCATTAAGGCCATCATCAGCAGGTGGATCTGAACAGGCTGCCAACAATACCGATACAGCCGATACCAATAAAATACGTGCAAGTTGATTATTCATTATTTATTCCTTTATTGTGCCAAAAGAGTTTTCGAAATGTTCTTACTGTGCGCTAACCAAAGGACCCCATGCGGGATCTCTGACATCGCCATTAATATTCAATTTTGTAAAAGCACGTCCATTGCGTGACAACACGGCAATTGCACCACCACGATAATCGTTATACGAGTAAAGAATCATATCGCTATTCGGTGAAAAGCTAGGGGACTCATCCGTACCTGTACTCGAGATCACTTTAGATTCATTACTGATCAAATCTTGTGTGGTTACCTTAAACCCACCCACATCCTGACGAACATATGCTAAATAACGACCATCTGGAGAAGCCACAGGACGCGCATTATATTTGCCTTCAAACGTGATGCGTTTCACATCGCGCGGACTCGCTAAGTCTGCTTTAAATACTTGGGGCTGACCACGACGATCCGAGTTGAAGTAAATAGACTGACCATCTGAAGACCAAGTACCTTCTGTTTCAATCGCAGAATCGAACGTGAGCTGCGTTAAGCGTTTGCTGGCAACATCCATTACATAAATATCGGGATTACCACCTTTAGACAAGGTCATTAACAAGCTTTTACCATCTGGTGACCAAACAGGCGCACTGTTAATGCCATCAAACGCAGCAACACTTTGGCGTAAACGACCATCTAAACTTTGTACAATAATTTCTGGTTTGCGATTTTCGAAGGTTACATATGCCAAACGCGTTGCATCAGGAGACCAGCTTATTGACATCAATGGCATGTAAGAGCGCAAAATGGTACGTGGTGCAAAACCATCCGAATCAGCGACTTCCAATAAAAACATCTTACGTTTATTAGCAGATGTTCGATCAATACGTACATACGCCATGCGCGTATCAAATGCACCACCGCGACCTGTCACAGCAGTGTAAACCGCATCCGACATCTGGTGTGCTGCTGTACGCAACAAGTTACCAGAAACACCATTCCAACGACGCGCAACCAACTCTTGATTGTTTAAGCTGTTAATTAAGCGCATATCGACTTGAAACATATCGCTACCTTGCGCACGCACTTCACCAATTACGACGAAGTCTTGCGCAACTTTACGCCAATAATCCAAATCCAACTCTCCAGCGACTTTAGCAGGAGACATGTCTGACTCTTTCATCGGGTTAAAACGTCCTGAACGAGACAAATCATCTCGAACAATTTGAGCAATATTATAATCGGCACTGGCAATTAACGCCTGACCTTTAAAAGGTGTAACGGCAATGGGATAGGACTGTTCTGTACCACCTGTAATTTCAACCCGAACAGGATCTTCTGCCCAAGATTGCATGGTTACCAACAATGACGCACCGAACAACCAAGTACTTAATAGGCGTGTCAGGGTTAATGCTTTTGACTTCATAAACGACTCTCTTTTATTGAGGTTTGAAAATAAAAACGATTTCGCTTCTAAAGACTTCATCTGAAGGCGCTTTAGGCAAAGGTGAGGCACGGCGAACAGCCAGTTCGACCGAGCGTTTATAAGCATCGGAAGCATCGCCTTGGCAACCTTTAACACGCACTTCTTTCACCTCACCTTCTCGTGTTTGACGCATGTACACATCACAAGTGGCTGCTTCGTTTGACTCGCGTGTCCATGCACGACGTACTTTTTCACCAATTGCACTCACCCACGTAGACGTTTCGCGCTGCACCATGGCGACATTAGCCGAACGGGCTTCCGCATCACGCTCGGCTTGCAAGGCTTTCTTTAAAGCGGCTTCGCGTGCTGCATTTTCTTTTACTTCACGAGCTTTACGCTCGCTATCTGCCATTTCTTTTGACTCTTGCTCAAGTTTTCGTTTTAGATCTGCTTCGGCTTTTTTCTTATCGTCTTCTAGCTTTTTCAACGCATCTTGCTTTTTCTTTTCTTCATCATTGCGCTTCTGCTCATCAAGTTTCTTCTTAGTCTCGTCGCTCTTACGTTTTTCTTCGTCCTGCTGTTGCTTTAAGAGTTCTTGCTTCTTGACTTCTTCAGCTTTCTTTTTCTCTGCGTCTTGTTGCTGCTTTTTAAATTCCTCAGCCTTTTTCTTATCGTCTTCTAGCTTTTGCTTTTCAAGCTCTAACGCTCGCTTCTGTTCTTCAACCTTTTTCGCTTCTTCCGCTTGCTTCTTTTCTAAAGCTTGCTTGTGCTCTTCCGCTTTACGTTCAGCTTCTTTTTGCTTTTGTTCTTCCGCTTTTTGTAGCTCTTGCTTTTTTTGTTCTTCTACCTTTTTCTGCTCTTGAGCTTGTTTTTGCTCCTGTGCAGCTGCAGCTTCTGCTGCCTTATCAACCTCTGGCACGACTGGCACTGCGGGAGCAGGCGGTACTGGTTCAGGAAGCGGCTCAGGTTTCGTTAACTTTGGCACTTCTGGTTTGGGTTGATCTAAGTGCAACTGACGCACTTGTTCTTGCACTTCACGCGCATCGTAAACCTGCGCACGAACAATATCAGCATTAGAAATCTCTGCCAAAACCTCGTTCGTACGAATCACTTCAGGAATGTAATCATAAATCAAGAAAGCAAACACACCAACATGGACAATAACAGCCAAAACCGTTGCCCAAGGATGTCTCCCCATAAACGCCCACACGACTAACGCTTCTCCGCTTTGGGTGAATCTGTCATTAAACCAACATCATCAACACCCGCTTGTTTTAAGGTCACAAACAATTGCACCACAAAGCCATATGCAGCTGCTTTATCGCCACGTAACAGCACTAAAGTATCGGGCTTTTGTGCTTTACGTGTTTTAATCATATCGACAATCGTACCCACATCTAATGCTGTACCCTGAACAATATTCAGATAATATTTACCGTCAGCGTCAACAGTGATAATAATGGGCACCGTTTTAGATTGATCGAGTTTTTGCGTTTTCTTCGTTTCTGGCAAATCAACCTTAACACCCTGCTGAATTAGAGGCGCAGTGATCATAAAAATAATCAGCAACACCAGCATCACGTCGATAAAAGGAACGACGTTAATTTCTGCTTTCAGCTTATGTTTTCGCCCACTACGGAACGATGACCCCATACTCATTAAACTGTCTCTGCCTTATCGCTCTTGTATGCCTGACGCTGCAAAATCGTTAGGAACTCTTGAGCAAAATTCTCATAACTGTTCAATAGTCGATCAGAACTCACACTGAGTTTATTATAGGCAATAACGGCAGGAATTGCTGCAAACAACCCCATCGCTGTCGCCACTAGGGCTTCAGCGATACCGGGCGCCACCATTGCTAAGGTCACTTGTTCGGCAGCTGCAAACGCCACAAACGAGTTCATGATGCCCCATACCGTACCAAACAAACCGATATAAGGACTCACCGAAGCAACCGTGGCAAGAAAAGGTAACCGTGTTTCTAACTGATCCAACTCACGACCAAAAGCAACCTTCATGGCACGTTGCGCACCTTCAATAATTTCTGTCGCTTCGATACCAGGCTGCTTTTTAAGACGAATAAACTCTTTAAAGCCGACCGAAAAAATAGCATACATGCCGCGTTGCTCTAACCCTAGAGACGACGTATAAGTATAAAAACTGGTTAAATCATGACTCGACCAAAAGGCGTTTTCAAAGGTTTTGGTTTGTTTTTCGGCCTGGCGAAACTCCCAGCCTTTGGCAAAAATAACCGCCCACGAAGCAATCGAAATAAAAATCAAAATCGCCATGACAATTTGCACAATCGTGCTGGCATCGGCAACCAATTGAACAATCGATAATTCTGCGTTAGCGCTCACTCTTAAACTCCTTCAAGTGCTTGTTGTAGCTGCTGCCCAAATGCGCTCGGGCGACCCCTAGCCTCATCTACACAAGCAATGGTTACATCACATTCACACAGAATTTCATCTTGACGAGAAACATACTGCACGAGTGTGATTTTTGCCTTGCCTAAGTGTTTTATTTGTACACTGACCAGCAAAGCTTCGTTAAATTTTGCAGGCTTACGATAACGCACAGACAAACTGTGAACCATCAGTAAAAGCCCTTCTTGTTCTCTGAGCTGATCTTGCTCAACACCAAGCGCACGCAACCACTCGGTACGCGCACGTTCCATGAATTTTAGGTAGTTAGCATAATAAACCACACCACCAGCATCAGTGTCTTCGTAATAAACACGCACTGGCCAAATAAAGTTTGTCATTTTACCACTTCCTGCAGAGTGATACCAAGATGTTGATAAGATAAAGGCGAAGCAACGCGTCCACGTGTTGTGCGCTGAATCATCCCCAACTGCATTAAAAAGGGCTCGATGACATCCTCAAGGGTGCCTTTATCTTCACCTAAAGCCGTTGCCAGCGAGTCAACACCTGCAGGTCCACCTGCAAACTTTTGAATCAGCGTTTCTAAATAACGAATATCCATTTTATCTAAGCCAATATCATCAATTTGCAATAAGTCTAACGCAATCGCAGCAACTCGATGCGAAATCTGACCATCACCATGTACTTGCGCATAATCACGCACACGCTTGAGCAAACGATTGACAATACGCGGCGTACCACGCGCGCGACGCGCAATTTCAACAGCGCCTGCTGCATCCAT
>DZAT01000006.1:24391-43991 GCA_022736205.1 Thiomicrospira cyclica | reverse complement strand
GGACCCGATGTTTGACGTAACTTTGTACCCATTTCATTGGCTAACACTTGTGCTAGTGTTGTTTTACCCAATCCAGGAGGACCGTAAAGCAGCACATGATCCATCGCTTCATTGCGCCCACGCGCAGCCTGCACAAAAGTCGTTAGCTGATCGCAAACCGCTTTTTGACCAATATATTCCGCAAAGCGTTGCGGACGTAACGAAGGTACAGCAGTAAAATCTTCTTGCTGCTCCTGATTACCAACAATCCGATCGAACTCCATTGTCATAACGTAGCCTGCAACGCATGCTTAATATTATCGCTCAATGCCAATTCATCCCGCCATGAGCGCTCTACTCGTGCAATGGCTTCAGCTTGCTTGTAACCTAGCGCTTCTAGTGCCTGCACCGCTTGGTTGCGTTTAGCCGTATCAAAAGATGCGTTATTCATCGCGTTTTCTGTTACCGAATGACTAACAACAAAGTTACCAGGAATGGCATCAACCATGGTTGCTAACTCAAGCACCAGCCGCTCGGCTGTCTTCTTACCCACACCAGGAATTTTAACCAGCATACTAACCTGTTTTTCACGCACCGCTTGCACAAACGCATCGACCGATAACGATGACAAAACGGCTAAGGCAAGCTTGGGACCGACACCATTAACTTTAACCAGTAGTCGAAATAATGCTTTTTCTTTTTCAGAAGCAAAACCGTACAACAACAAGGCATCTTCACGAACAACCATTTCTGTTAACAAAATCACTTCATCATTAAGACTACCCAATTGTTCAAAGGTCGAAAGTGGTACTTCAACCGCATAGCCAACGCCTGCCACATCGAGCACTAAAAATGAAGGGGACTTTTCGACCAGCAACCCTCTCAGACGTGCAATCATGTCGTAAGCCTCGATGTAAACGCGGCAATTTTGGCATGCGTTAACCCGCAAGCGAGGGCATCAGCCGCATCTTCGGAGGGTTGTTCTGACAAACCAAGTAATTGGGAAACCATGTATTGAACCTGTGATTTTAATGCGTGTCCTTTACCGACAACAGCACTTTTAATTTGTGTTGGTGTGTATTCTGCAATTGCCAAACCCTCTTTGGCGGCGGCTGCCATAATCACACCGCGTGCCATGCCCAGTTTAATGGCTGATTGAGGGTTTTTATACACGAAAGGACTTTCAATTGCCAAGACATCGGGCTTAAATTGCGCAATCAAGCGCGTGATATTGTCTTGAAGCGTTAACAAACGTTGTGCATCGGGCAGATGCGCTACTTTAATACTACCCGATACAAGATAGCGCGGTGTAAAGCGCGTTACTTCAATAACGCCAAATCCAGAAACCCGAAAGGCTGGATCGATGCCCAGAATTCTCATGCACAACTCAACGTTAACCAGAATAACGCCTTATTATACACGGATTATAAGCGCTGAAGACTTTCCTAGAATAAGTCGTCGTCGCCCGCATCCACGGTTACACTTGGCGCGGCACCCATTGAATGACCTGAAGTGGTACCGTCAAAAAACTTTTCTGACTCGACAATAATGATAACGCCATCACTGCCAACATGGGCGATTCCGTGAATCATGCGATTGTTTGAATCGTCACCAATCGCACCAACGGAATCAATGTGATTGTCTTGAATATCCCTTACCTCTTCCACCTCATCGACCAGCAAGCCTAACGCCTGATCTTGCTGCTCGATAATAATAATGCGAGACAAGTCCGTAATCGTACCCGAATACAGCTTAAAAAATTGTCTTGTGTCTAACACCGTAACGATAACGCCACGTACGTTAATTACACCCAAAACATCGAAAGGTGAACCAGGAACAGGACGAATCTCACTGACTCGTAGAACCTCTCGTACACGTTGCACGTTGATACCATATTTTTCAGTTTCTAATTTAAAAAGAACACAACGTAGGTAAGCCCCATCATAATCTTGATCATCTACTGAATTTGAACTGGTATCAAATAAATTTCCTACCGACATATTACCTTCCCTGTTCTGCTTAGAATCTGCTCATCATGCCAGGCAAATCAAGAATTAAGGCAATACGACCGTCGCCTGTAATTGTTGCACCCGCATAGCCTTTAGCACCCTGTAATTTAGCGCCCAGTGGTTTAATCACCACTTCTTCTTGACCGCGCACATGATCAACAATCAAGCCAATCACCGACATGCCAACATTAACAATCACAACTTTAGAATGATCTAAATTATCACCATGTGTCGAAGGTGACAACCACTCACGCATGAAATACAGTGGAATGCTGCGAGCACGCAATCGAACCATCATACGTCCATCAATTTTATTGGTTTGGGTCGCATCATAATCAAAAATTTCTTGCACAGCGGTTAACGGGATCGCGTAATTAAACGAACCGATTCCGACCATGAGCGTCGGCAAAATGGCTAAGGTTAACGGAACGCGGATATTAAATACCGTTCCTTCACCTAAAACAGAGTTAATGTCGATGCCACCATTGAGTTTGGTAATGGTACTCTTAACCACATCCATGCCCACACCACGCCCCGAAACATCGGTGATTTCTGTTTTGGTAGAAAAGCCCGGCAACAAAATCAAATCAAAAGCAGCTTTATCTTCTAACTGAGAAGCTGTTGCTTCGTCTATCAGACCTTTTTCTACCGCTTTACGACGTAACAGTGCCGCATCCATGCCTTTACCATCGTCGGTGATGGTAAGTAAAATATGATCACCCTCTTGCTGTGCAGCAAGAATGAGTTTACCAACGCGAGACTTACCACTACGCTCACGTTCATCGGGCATTTCGACACCATGATCGACTGCATTTCGAACCAAGTGAACTAACGGATCAGCGAGCGCCTCAACGAGGTTTTTATCTAAATCGGTTTCTTCACCGCGCATTTCTAAATCGATTTCTTTACCGAGCTTACGCGCCAAATCACGTACCACTCGAGGGAATCGACTAAATACTTTCTTCACAGGCTGCATGCGGGTCTTCATGACCGACGCTTGCAAATCCATGGTCACGTGATCTAAGTTGGCAACTGCCGCTGCAATTTCTTCATTTTGCAAGGTTGAGCGCAAGTTCAATAATCGGTTACGCACCAATACCAACTCGCCAACTAAGTTCATGATTTCATCAAGACGTTTGGTATCGACACGAACGGTTGATTCTGCTTCTTCTCCTGACTTGGCTGCAGCTTTCGGTGCGGCTGGTTTCGCAGGCATTGGTTTGGTGGGTGCGGCTGATTGCTCTGCAATCGGAGTCGAAAATGCACCAACCGCACGCGCGGCTTCTAAAGCAGCGTCTTCGGCACTTTTACCCGCACTCAAAGAAGCCAGCATCGCCTCGAATTCATCATCGGTAATTTCGCCATCAGGATCTAAGCCTGGCGCAAGGGTTAATTTTGTGGCAACTGCTGGTGTATCAGCGTGGCTTAATTGGTCGCGCTGATTCAACAATGCCTCAAACTCCTCATCAGACATATCGCCATCTGGATCAACACCCTCTGGCAATGCTAAATGCACCGCTGTTGGCGTTGCTTTTGCAACCGCTACAACCTGCCCCTTAACCGCAGCGTCCAACTCTGCCAGCAAGGCAGGATCAGCGTTTTCGAGTTCTCGCTCGCCATTCTGCAAGCCAGCAATCATCACACCGATGGCATCATATGCCTGTAAAATAATATCGGCATTTTCACTAGAATACTGACGCTCACCGTTACGAATTTTGTCGAACAAATTCTCCGCACGATGGCACAATTCGATTAGTGGCGTTACACCGATAAAACCAGCACCGCCTTTAATGGTATGAAACCCACGAAAAATTGCATTGAGCAAATTTGCATCTAAGGGATTTTGCTCTAACTCAACCAACTGCTCATTTAGGTTTTCGTACAGTTCGCCTGCTTCAACCAAAAAATCTTGTAAAATATCTTCGTCCACGACCCGACTCCTCGCTATGGATCAAGCCGCAACGGCTTGCCTGTATTGCATCACATCGATATACAAGCAAAAGGCATACCAAAGTTAACCCCTAAAAACCGAGACTTGCTTGTTTTTAGAGATACTTCAATCTAGATACCAAGACTATTTAAAAGGTCATCAACATCGTCCTGCGCCTCAACGCGTCCTTTTTTCTCACTCGCCAATGCCGCTGGCCCAAATCCTTGCGTCGCATTGACTGCGACATCAGTAGCGTGAACAGGAGCGCTATTATCAATATGAGCCAAGTCCGCCATGACACGCTTGAGAACCTGCCCTGTCAAATCTTGATACCCTTGCGTCATCAAAATTTGCATTAAGCGTTGCTGAATCTGCTCCAATAAAGCAGCTGCTTGTGGCACAAACTCAATCCCCATCAGATGTGACTGAGCACCCACATCGTGCTGCATGGCAACCAATGCCTTTAACTCACCAATCATTGCCAAACTATCTTCTGTATCGGCTAATGTCTGTTGAACCGCTGCCTCTTTTGTCGACATGACATAGGTTAAACGCTCTTCAATCTCTTTACGTATTTGCTCAAAACTTTCCACAATCGTCACCTATCGCTACTACGACAATAAAAAACCCGCTATAAAGCGGGTCAAAAACATCAGCATCAACCAATGCGTTCAAAAATCTTCTGAATTTTTTCGTTGAGTGTTGCAGCGGTAAAAGGCTTAACAATATAACCATTCACGCCAGCTTCTGCTGCTTCTAAAATTTGACTACGCTTGGCTTCTGCTGTGATCAGCAAGAAGGGGGTGTCTTTAAAGCGTGGGTCAGCACGAACCTTACGCAAGAAATCAATACCTGTCATGTTCGGCATATTCCAATCCGAAACGATAAAGTCATAACCACCTGCAGCTTCCACCGATGACCAAGCTAAAACGCCATCTTCAGCTTCGGAAAAATTGCTAAAACCCAGTTCTTTGAGCAAGTTTTTAACAATACGTCGCATCGTAGAAAAATCATCCACAACCAGAATACGCATATCACGATTGATTGCCATAACGGATATCAACTCCTATTTTCAATGTTAATGATATTACTTAATCAATCCAATCTTTTAAGCGTGCACGCACACGCACCAAAGCTTGTGCATGTATCTGACAGACACGAGACTCGCTCACACCTAATACTTCACCAATTTCTTTTAAGTTCAATTCTTCGTCATAGTACAGAGACATGACCAACTGTTCACGTTCAGGCAATCCTGCAATCGCGCCAGCAAGTTGCTGCTGAAATTGAGATTGCATGAGATCTCGCATCGGCTCTGCATCGTCAGCCGCATCTTGCAAGCTTAATTGATCTTCTGACAGATCTTCGTGATCGGGTGTGTCAATCGACAAGACTTGTGTTGTTACAGCATCTTGCAAGGTTTGATGATAGGTTTCCAAATCTATACCCAGTTCTGCTGCGACTTCTTCATCGCGTGCTTCACGACCTGTTCTCGCCTCAATGACACGAATTGCTTCTGAAACCTCGCGAGACTTACGGTGCACGGAACGTGGTGTCCAATCGCCCTTACGAATTTCATCGAGCATCGCGCCTCGAATACGAATACCCGCGTAGGTTTCAAAACTGGCACCCTGCCCTGCGTCATATTTCTGCATCGCCTCAAGCAAGCCAATCATGCCTGATTGAACTAAGTCATCGACTTGAACGCTCGATGGCAAACGCCCTTTAAGATGATAAGCAATACGCTTCACCAACCCCATGTAATCTTCTATGTTACGAGCGGGTGTTTCATGTTGTTTCTGCATCTGAGCATATGCCCGGGCTGGTGTCATAACTTATCGAAACCCTGATTGTACTAATCGTTCTACAAAAAACTGTAAATAACCACTAGGGCCAGAAGGTACTGGCCAGCGTAAAACTTCTCGTGCCAACGCACCTAATGCTTTCCCAGCGGGACTTAATGGCTTGGTTAAAACCACGGCACTTTGTTGTTGAATCGCTGCTCTCAAGTTAGGATCAAAAGGTACTGGTCCTGCATATGTGAGCTGGATATCAAGAAAACGTTCGCACACAGCAGCAATCTTATCAAATAGTGCCTCACCTTGGGAGGGTGATTGCGCCATATTTGCAACAATTCGTGCTTTTGACACCCCATACTCACGATTTAACACCTTAATCAGCGCATAAGCGTCGGTAATCGAGGCAGGTTCATCACAAACAACGACCAAGGTTTCCATTGATGCGCGACAAAAACTCAGCACCGTATCAGAAATACCCGCTGCCGTATCAATGAGCAACACATCAATTTCATCTGATAACTCTGAGAAGGCTTGAATCAATCCCGCATTTTCAGCCGTCGATAAACTGGCCATACGACGAATACCCGACGCGCCTGGAATAATCTTTAAGCCAGCTGGCCCCTCAATCATCACTTCTTTAAGACTATGGGTTCCATCTAACACGTGAGATAGATTGAATGGCGCTCGCAACCCCAATAGCACATCCACGTTTGCCATACTCATATCGGCATCAAGCAAGCAAACGCGCTCACCCATTTTAGCCAAAGCAACGCCCAAATTCACAGAAACGCTGGTTTTGCCCACGCCGCCCTTGCCGCCTGTTATGGCGATCGTTTTGACAGGGCGTTGCTGAGCCATCCCTCGTAAGCCTGCCGCCTGATCTCTAAACATCTGTTATCTCCCGACCAAATCCATAATGCACGCCCTCTAGCTCGGTATCACCGCGAGCGCGTCCCATCGCAATCGCTTGATCCAGCAAGTCTCGTGCCGTAATGGGTAATAGGTCTTCAGGAACACGCTGACCATTCGCACAATAAGCTAAGGGTAATCGGTTTTCGGCTAATAGCGTGATGGCAGGACCGAGCAAAGTTGCTTCGTCCAGCTTAGTCAAAATGCAACCCATCGGCTTGAGTTTGCCAAACGCTAACATGATTTCTCGCATCACACTTAACTGTGTTGCTGCCGATAAAACGAGTAACGGCTTAATGTCACCCGTACCATCATCTAAACTTTCTGCTAAATACGCTTGCAAACGTGCATCACGCTGACTCAGCCCTGCTGTGTCGACCAGTATCAGCTTTTTATGCGCAAGACGCTCTAACAGCCTAAAAAACTCGGCTGGTGTACTGGCTGTGTGCAAAGGCACACCGATTAAGTCTGCAAAGATTTTGAGCTGTTCTTGAGCACCAATTTTATAGGTATCTAAGGTAATCATGGCACACTCGGCAGTGCCATAACGCAACGCGTAGCGTGCAGCCAATTTCGCAATCGTTGTGGTTTTGCCGACACCCGTCGGCCCTACCAGAGCAATCACACCGCCCATTTCAAGCAGACCATCTTGAATGCTTGGCATGTTTGCCAATAACCCTGCCTGCAATGCACGCCAATCTGCTTCCATATCGCCCGATGTTGGCGCACGATCGACTAAGCTTCGACACATATCCCAACCCAACCCCATTGATGATAATCGTTTTAATAACGATACCTTAGCAGGATCTTGAACTTGAACTTGCTGCCACGCAAAACCCGAGAGTTGTTGTTCCATCATGGCACGCATCTGCTTCATTTCTTGGTGCAGCTGCGCCATGTCATTGGCGCTTGCGATAGCCTGTTGGTTGGGAGAGTGGGGTTGCTGCGTGGTAAATTGAGAAATATCCGCAACATGACTTGGTGCCGTAGCCGTTGTGCGAACAGGTTGTTCACCATCCATTGCTGCCGTCACTTCGACACTGTCATCTAATTGACGTGTCGACATAATGACAGCATCATCGCCTAACTCTGCCCGAACCATATTCATCGCTTGACGCATATTATCGGCAACAAATCGTTTAATGCGCATAACCTACCCTAACCAATCGCAGCGAAAACATTAATCTGTCTACTTTCGGGAACTTCACTGTAAGACAACACCACCAATGATGGCAATGAATAACGGAATAAGCGTGCTAAGGGCGCTCGTACAAATGGATTAACCAACAAAATCGCTGCCTTGCCTTCCATTTCTCGTGCTTGCACCTGAGCACCCAGAGACTGACTGAGTTTCTCTGCTAAGCTCGGCTCTATCGCCAACTGACCTTCTGGCGCACCTTGCATCGATTTCAATAGAATTTGCTCTAAGTTTGGCTCTAACGTCATCACTTCGACAACGTCTTCGACACCAGGTATATTTTGCAAAATAAACTTACCTAATGCCGTACGCACATGCACGGTTAGCTGCGTCGGATCTTTGGTTTGCCCTGAACGCTCTAATAATGCTTCTAAAATGGTACGCATATCGCGTACCGACACACGCTCACGCAGCAGATTTTGCAACACTTGTACAATCGATGCCATCGGAACGTCTTTAGTAACCTCTTCGACCAGCTTGCCAGCGCTCGCTTTCATACGATCTAGCAACTGCTGAACTTCTTCCAGACCCAAGAGTTCGTCGGCATTATCCTGCAATATCTGACTGAGGTGCGTCGCAATTACCGTGCCCGCATCAACAACCGTATAGCCGAGCGTCTGCGCTTGATCTCGATCTTGCTTACTAATCCATACCGCATCTAAACCAAAGGTTGGATCTTTGGTTGCAATACCATTCAGTTCTCCGTAAACCTGACCCGAGTTAATGGCTAGATCTCGATCGGGATATACATCACCCGAACCCAAGGTAACACCCATCATGCTGATACGATAATGATTTGCACCCAAGTCTAAGTTGTCTCGAATGTGAACAGAAGGGACTAAAAAACCCAGTTCTTGAGAAAGTTTGCGTCTAACACCTTTAATCCGTTCGAGTAACTGTCCACCCTGTGCTGTATCGACCATCGGAATCAAACGATAACCAATCTCCAGCCCTAAGGTATCAACCTGCTGAACATCATCCCAGCCCAAATCGGGCGGACGTGATGGCGCTTCTTCGGCTGCAGCAGGCGCTGGCGCACTGGCTGCCACTTTCTTCTGTTTCATCAGCCACCATGCACCCGCACCACTGATTGCTGCCAAAGACAGGAATGCTAAGTTCGGCATACCTGGAATAACGCCAATTAATGCCATAATGCCCGCAGAAATGGCTAAGGGTTTAGGGTCATTAAGCAGTTGATCGTTAATCTGATCGGACATTTCACGATCATCGGCATTACGCGTTACCATCAGTGCTGCAGCAGTAGAAAGTAATAAGGCTGGAATTTGTGCCACCAAACCATCACCAATGGTTAGTAAGGTATAAATTTCAACAGACTGACCAAAAGGCAGACCATGTTGTGCCATACCGATAATGAAACCACCAATAATGTTGATAAAGAGAATGATGATGCCAGCAATGGCATCGCCACGCACAAACTTACTCGCACCGTCCATTGAGCCATAAAAATCAGACTCACTGGCAACTTCTTTACGACGCAGCTGCGCTTGTTCTTGCGTGATTAATCCCGCATTCAGATCAGCATCAATCGCCATTTGCTTACCTGGCATCGAATCTAACGCAAAACGCGCACTAACCTCGGCAACGCGACCCGCACCTTTGGTCACAACAACAAAATTAATAACAATCAAAATCGCAAAGACAACAATACCAACCGCATAGTTACCACCAATCACAAAGTTGCCGAAAGCTTCGATAACATGTCCAGCCGCTGCGCCGCCATTATGGCCTTCCATCAAAATAATGCGGGTAGAGGCAATATTGAGCGCCAAACGCAGTAAGGTTGTTACCAGTAAAATGGTGGGGAAAACAGCAAAATCTAACGGTTTTTTAGCATAGACAGTGACCATCAACACCATCAAAGATAAGGCAATATTGAAAGTAAACAGAATATCGAGCATAAATGCTGGCAACGGCAAAATCATCATCGCCAAAAGCGCAACGATGATAATGGGGGTTCCCAGTCCTGCTGGGGATGCTAACTTAACCTGAGCATAGAGCTTTTGCCAATCCATGTCAGGTTAATGCCTCAATAAGAAAAGCGTCGAATATCATGAAGATCATTGTACCAATGCTAGGGCTTTTCACCAACAACATCATGGTGATTGTTTTAAATCAGCAGGAACAGGCAGGTTAGAAAAGTCATCTAACTTTGAAATTTTCTTAGCACGCAACTGATAAACCATCGCCAAGATTTGTGCTACCGATGTAAATAAGGTTCGCGGTATCACTTCACCAATTTCACTATTGTAATAAAGTGCACGCGCTAATGCGGGAGAGCGAACAATCTGAATGTTATTTTCTACGGCAATACTACGAATTTGTGCTGCCAAGAAATCAATTCCCATCGCAACGACTTTAGGCGCTGTATCGCCCCCTGTTGCATCGTACTGTAATGCAACGGCATAATGTTCTGGGTTGGTAATAATCACATCGGCATTAGGCACATCTTGCATCATGCGTCGTTGCGCCATTTCGCGTTGCATACGACGGATACGTCCTTTAATTTCTGGGCTACCTTCGGTTTGCTTGTATTCATCCTTCACTTCTTGCATGGTCATTTTCATTTCTTCGGCGTTGTGCCAAAGCTGATAAGGCGCGTCGATAACAGCAATCACGATTAAGCCCAACGTCATGACTAAGAAAGCCTCAACTAACAAATCGCCTGCATTGCTCATGCCAACCATCACTTCGACGGTTCCGAGCAACCTTAATTCGTACAAAGTGCTGTAAATAAATAAGACAGCAATCACGCTCATTAAAACAAACTTGAGCAATGCTTTGAGCAACTCAACTAATGCTTTTAATGAGAACATGCGCTTAATCCCTGCAATCGGATTAAGCTTAGACAGTTTAGGTGCCATAACTTCGGTACTGAACAACCAGCCACCAACCAAAATATTAGACAAAACCGCCATCATCAGCATGGCAATCATAAAAGGCATCACCATCCACAACGCTGACTTTAACTGTGCAAACACCAAGTCAGAAGCTTTCTTCATATCAAAGGCATGATCGCGGTCAAAACTCAACCCGCCTGTGGTTGTTTTGACAAAGTCGTTAATCATGTCTGGACCTAACCATAAAAACCACATTGCCGACAAAAGCATAATCAACAACGTTCCTAACTCTTTAGAACGTGGAACCTGTCCCTTCTTTCGTGCATCTGCGAGCTTTTTATCGGTTGGGGATTCCGACTTCTCTTGACCATCAGCGTTCTCTGCCATGCTACTGACTCAGCTTGTAATTGTGAACAAGGGCAAAAGTTTCGCGCATAAAGAACTGAAATTGTTCGAGCAATAGCGGCAATAACCACAACAGTAATAACATGCCTCCGATAATGGTAATGACAAAGCCAATCGAGAAAATATTTAATGTCGGTGCAGCCCTACCAATCAAACCCAACGCCATGTTCGCTAATAACAAAGCGGTCACGGCAGGCAAAGCGACCACCATTGCCCACGCAAAAATATGACTGCCCCAATCAACCAACGATTTAACCGTTGCCATCGACAAAAAATGACCATTTAATGGTAGTTGAATAAAACTATCGTGCAGCATCTGGATGACCAATAGATGACCATCTAACACCACAAAAAACAACGTTACCATAATGGTGTAAAACTGACTGATAACAGGCGAACTGGTACCCGTAGAGGGATCAACTAAGGAGGCAAAACCCAAACCCATGCCGTTGGCAACCATCTGTCCCGCTAACGTGATCGCCTGAAACACAATAACAAACGCCAATCCCATCGCCAGTCCGATACCAGCTTGCTCAATTGCCATATACACACCTTCATTGGTAAAAGGGTCGATGGCATGATCAAGCGTGAGAGTAGGAGCGATGGTTGCGGTCACAATCAGGGTAATGAGCAGTTTGATACGTGCTGGGATGGTTCGAGCAGATAAGACAGGCATAACGGCCATGAGCGCACCAATACGCACGAATGGCCAAAAAAAACTGCCCCACCACTGTAAAAACGCATCGTAAGTGAACTGCGTTTGCACGGAGCTTATCCAATCACTTCAGGGATAGACAAAATTAACTCACGCGTATAATCCACCAAGATGGCCAGTAGCCAAGGACCACCGAGCGTTAATACAAGCACAATAGCGACCAACTTAGGAATAAAACTCAAGGTCATTTCGTTAATTTGTGTGGCTGCTTGAAACATACCCACCAACAAACCAACCACTAATGTTGGGATGAGTAAAGGTGCCGAAAGTAAAATGGTTACTTCTAGCATTTTTTGCCCAATTGTCAAAACCGTATCAGAAGTCACGCGTTTACTCCAACACTACAAACCACCAGGAACGATAAAACTATTCGCTAATGTTCCGACAATTAAACTCCATCCGTCGATTAAAACAAACAACATCAGTTTAAATGGCATCGAAATAATCATCGGTGATAACATCATCATACCCATTGCCATGAGCAAAGAAGATACAACCAAATCAATAACCAGAAAAGGGATAAATAATAAGAAACCAATTTGAAAAGCCGTCTTCAATTCACTGGTAATAAAAGCAGGAATTAAGACTCTAAAAGGAACGGTTTCAGGTTCATCAAGCTTCACATTCGCCATTTCACCGAACAGTGCAAGGTCGTCTTCGCGCACCTGTTGAATCATAAACTGACGCATGGGTCCAGATCCAGCTTCTACGGCTTGCATTAAATTGATCTGTTCGTTGAGATAAGGCTCTACCGCATCTTGATTGATCTTATCAAATACAGGTGCCATAATAAATAATGTCATGAACAATGCTAAACCGACCAAAACTTGATTGGATGGTGTCTGCATCGTGCCCAGTGCTTGACGCAAAATAGACAGCACAATCACGATACGCAAAAAAGAGGTCATCGTCATGAGCGCAGCGGGTAGCAAAGTCAACCCTGTCATTAATAACAGAATTTGAATTGTTAGGCTATATTCTTGCTGACCTGCTGCATTTGTTTGCACATTAAAAGCGGGAATACCGACTTCGGCACCCGCACCCAACGGAATAAAGAAAAGCGACAATAAGAGAAACCAAATGCTTTTCATTAACCATCATCCTTTCTGACGACGCACTAACGCCTGTTGCAGTCTTTGCGCAAAACCTTCACTAGGGGATATATCGGGCGACGGGACGTTAGGCGTGGTGACATCGATTGGTTCTGCCAACAAGTGCAACAGAGAAATTTCTGCTGCTGTCACACCCACAACCAATTGTTCCTGACCGACCTGAATGAGCATCACGCGCTCTCTTGTGCCGACAGAAACTGCACCTAAAATTTTAAGGTGTCCGTTGGCAGCACCCTGTACCAATCCTGCTCGACGCAAGACCCACGCTAATGCCAACAACAACCCCAAAACCAAGGCTAAAACGAGCACCATCTGCGCCAACATTCCCCCAAAACCAGAAGTGGGCGAGGTTGCCTTTTCGGCTTCTTGCGCAAATGAGGAAAACGAAAAGAACAAAGCGCCAACTGGTGTAAAAAAAAATACGGCGCAGTTTTTAGAGATTCCCATTAACGTAACTTCTTAACACGCTCGATGGGACTAACCACATCAGTCAAACGCACGCCAAACTTATCGTTAACCACCACCACTTCGCCATGCGCAATTAAGGTGCCATTAACCAAAACATCAAGGGGTTCACCCGCCAAACGCTCAAGCTCAATGACCGAGCCTTGGGTATAAGACAGCAAACTGCGAATGGTCACATGCGCTCGACCAATTTCGAGCGCCAAGGTAACAGGAACATCCATAACGACATCAAGGTCAACCTTGTCTTTACCCCCTTTGGGATTAGACTTAGGGGTGGAAGATTCTACCTGTTCGGACAGTGCTGCTCCCCAAGGGTCATCTTCGCTTTCAGCGCCACCTTCCGACTCTGCTTGCTCTGCTAAGGCTGATGCCCAAGGATCTTCTTCTGTTTCACTCATTTACCACTCCAAAGGAACTTCACGATCACGGTACGCAGGATGCTGCGTAAAATCCATTAGTTGCACGGCTTTTTTGCCTTCAAAATCACCCAGTCGCCCATGTGCGACGGTGATGGACTCGACCTTAACGGGTACTAATGCGGGCATTTCGATTGGAATAATATCGCCAACTTCCATTGCCAACAAATCTTCCATGCTCATATGGACTTGCGCTAGCTCTGCCGACAAAGAAACCTCAATTTCTTGTGCCTCATCGCGCAAGGTTTTATTCCAACGCTTATCGCCCTCGCCCTGTAAAGAGCGCATACCTTCTTCCAAAATATCACGTATTGGCTCTAACATGGCATATGGCATCACGATGTCAATGCGCCCTTCTTGATTTTCGAAACGCACATAAACAGGCGAAATCACCACCATTTCAATCGGATCAACAATAGAAGCAAACTTAGGATTCATTTCACTGTTGAGTACTTCGATATCAATCGGAATAACAGGCTCCCAAGAGGCAAGCAAACAGCGAATGCATTCGTTAACAAGATTGCGAATCAAGCCCATTTCTACAGGTGTATATTCTCGACCCTCAATTTTAAAACGCATTTGACCATTGCCACCATAATAGAGGTCAATAATACTGAAAATGAGCTTTGAATCGAGGGTGAGTAAACCAACACCACCGAGGGCATCAATACGCAGAATATTCAGGCTACTGGGGAAGAACAAGTTGCGCAGATACTCGTTCATTTTGATGATTTTAACTTCACCCGCAACCACCTCAACGCCCGTCTGCACCATATCAATCAACTTACGCTGAAAGCATCGTGCAAAGCGTTCTGTGATCACGTCTAAAGCAGGAAAACGTCCGCGAACAATACGCTCTTGGTTAGTAAAGTCAAACGCTGTTGGTGCGGCACCTTTGCCAGAAGTATCGGTTTCGGTTTCAACTTCGCCCCCCCCCATGCCACGGAGGAGCGCATCAATTTCATCTTGCTCTAAGACATCTTCTTTGGGACCCATTACCCCTAACATTGTGACAAGTTCCGCTGCTTATGCATTATTGCATAACAAATCGTTCGATCAAAACCTTATCCAATAGGTCTGGATAGACTTTTTGTGCATCAAGTGCTGCACGGGAAATGGTCAAAATTTCTGCAGCAACTTTTTCTTGCGCATCATCCGAATTCATCTCTGTGTAGGTTTTCTTGCGCAAGGCTGCAGAAATATCATTCACTAAAATAGGCTTAATGGTGGTCAGTTCTGCTACAACCTCTGGGAAGTTGGTCATCATTTTAATCTTGATGGCCAAGTGCTTTGCCTTACCCTCGCCCTTAAAATTGACCACGAGCTGTTCTAAATCAAAAAACTGGGGTGGCGAGCCTGCTGCAGGCGCATGAAATTGCTTATACGATGGCGAATAAGCCTTGCCATGATCAGCTGGCTTATAAGGCTCTTCTTTCGGCGCTTCTGCATGCTCTGCAGGCTTGTCATCATGTTTCTGACCCATCATCATGAATGCCAGACCACCTACCGCTGCAATCAGTACGACAACCAGTACGATCAACACGATCATTAATCCATTGCCACCTTTTTTAGGGGCCTCTGCTTCTTCGGTGGCAGCGGCTGGCGCGGCGGGTTTTGCTGACATGCTTTATTCCTTAACTAACTAGGGTTTTACTTTTAAATCTTTAGCATTATTCGTCACTTTAGAATCAGACAAACTTTGCAAGTTGCGTTCTGCTTCTTTGGTTAACACGATGATGCTAATGCGTCTATTACGAGGATTATAGGGGTTTTCGCGGTCGTATGGAATAGTGTCGGACAATCCAACCACTTGAGCGACTTTATTTGCCTTGATCCCACCATTAATTAACTCACGTCTGGCAGCATTGGCACGATCTGAGGATAACTCCCAGTTGCTATAATCATCCGCGCCTTTATATTTTAAAGAGTCGGTATGTCCTGCGATACTAATTTTGCTATCAGAAGACTTCAGCACACTACCCATTTCTTTTAAGATAGTAGCAGCATAATCTTTAGGCAAGTCAACCCCCGCATCAAACATCGGGCGTTTACGATCGTCTAGAATCTGAACACGCAAGCCACTGGGCGTAACATCAATTTGCAACTGTTCTTTAAATTTCGACAACTCTTCGTTAGAGTCGATTTTCTTTTCTAACTGCTCTTTTAACTCTTCCAGTTTTTTCTGTTCTTTTTCTTTGTCTTCTGGTGTATCACCTTCTACCGACATAGGGGCATCCATCATGCCACCCATATCAATGAGTGATGTGGTTGCTTGACTGGCTTTGTCTTTGGCAGGAACGAGCACACTGGGCGCTGCTTCAATCACTGTCGGATCACGGAAAAAGGCTGCAATTTCTTTGCGCTCTTCGTCGTTGGTGCCCCCTAATACCCATAGCATCAAAAAGAATGCCATAGCAGCAGTCATTAAGTCGGCAAAAGCGATCTTCCATGCGCCACCGTGAGCCGCATGCGGACATTTTTTACCGCGCTTAATAATAATGGACTGTTCGCCTGCATCAGCCATGATCGGCTTCTCCTATTGGACTTTTAACAATGCGCTATTATTTGATTGTTGTTAAGTATTCATCCAACTCTTTGAACGACATACGATTAACAGAAGGTACTGATTTGCGTCCGAACTCGACAGCGACTTGCGGTGCATAACCATTCAAATTAGCAAGTAAGCAGGTTTTGATGGTGGTATAAAAAGCAGCTTCCTCGTCTAATTTAGCCGTCATTGCGCCCGCAATCGGTGCAACGAAGCCGTAAGCAGCTAAAATACCCAAGAAGGTTCCTACCAAAGCTACCGACATATGGTGTGCGATCTCTAAAGGACCAGCATCGAGATAGGACATGGTAATAATAATGCCCATTACCGCTGCCACAATACCCATCGCGGGTAGCGCTTGAGAAACTTCGGCAATGGCGGCAATAGGCACATGACCTTCGTGATGGTGCGATTCCATCTCGACGTTAATTAAATCTTCGATTTGGTAGGGATTGGTTGCGCCAGAAATCATCATGCGCAAATAATCGGTAATAAAGTCGCTGACATGATGATCATTCATGACTTTAGGGAACTCACCAAACAATGCGGATGAATGCGGATCTTCAACATCAGCTTCAATCGACATTAAGCCTTCGCGACGCGCTTTATTAAACAGTTTAAACATCAGCCCTAATAATTGCTGGAAGGCTTCTTTATCGAAAGGTGAAGGCTTAATCAGACCCAACGCTCCAGAAAAGCCTTTTTTAAGCGCCCATCCTGGTGTCGAAATAACCCAAGCACCAATGGCAGCACCACAAATAATGACTAACTCGAGCGGCTGAATCAGGATACCAATACTACCATGCGGTAAATAGCCTCCTAATACACTACCGACAACGACAACCGTGCCAATAATCGCTTTCATGATGTTTTTTCCTATTCTTTTTATCTAGCAAGATGAGGCATGGTCATCTGTTCGATCATTGCGTTAATGCCAAGCCAACAGCGACTTAGATTCTACCAAAAATACGCTCTTGATTGTCAACTGAGTCGGTGAGTGATGCCTGAGCTTGACGCACATCTTGTAAGGTTGTAGCGATTTTTGCTAACATATCACTCGCTTCTTGCGCATCAGTTTGGGTGGTTCCCACTCGGTCGCGACTGGATTGCATCACTTTAACAGCAGTACGTGCTTGTTTTTGCAGTTCTTCGATAATCGATTGAATTTCTTTGGTTGCTTGTTGTGTTTTTTGCGCCAAAATACGCACTTCATCAGCAACCACCGCGAAACCTCGTCCATGCTCACCAGCACGAGCGGCTTCAATTGCTGCATTAAGTGCGAGCAAATTGGTTTGTTCGGCAATATCACGAATCAGAACCAATACCGTGCCAATATTTTCGCTATCTTTTTCGAGTTGGCGAATAACATTAGCAGCATGAATAACTTCATCGCTGAGGGTATTGATGCCTGAAATAACATTATCTAACAATTTGGTGGTCTGACCTGATTGACCATTCATTGTTGATACTTGGCTACGCAATTGTGTTGCCGCTTCACGAATGCCGTCGAGTACTTCTTTTGCTTGTGAAAAAACAGCGCGACTATCGTTATTACTGGCCGATTGTTTGGCATAGTTGACTTGCATTTCTAACGACTGAACCTGTTCTTGTGCTTGTTCGCGCATGAGCTTTTCCATTTGTAACGCTTCGCCAACACCTGAAATAAAGCGATTGAGGCGTTCAACCAACACTGAGTCTTGTGGCGAAAGTGAACTGACCGTCGATAAATGCTGTACAGATAACGCATCAATCTGATCGGCTAAGGCTTGTAGTGATTGTACGCCTGCTTCCTTCGAGTCTTGGCTGCTGTTATTCTGACGAATAACCACCGCAATTAAAGCAATCATGAGTAGGACAGCAAAGGCTGCGATGCCCATAAACATCCCTGTATCATCTGCAGCAAATGCCATCATCGGCAATAATGATAGACCAATCATTATCGTAACGTTTCTTGTGTTCATGAGAAAATCCTCTCTGTTATCTATTCAATTATGTGTGATATCAACATCTGTGGGCAATGCCTTAAAACAACGCCCATATTAAACAAAATGATCAACTAAACCATCGATGCTTTTCCATACAGGGGCTTGCGACACTAGGTTAGCGGCATCGTTTGATAAATCTGCACCTTTATTTTGTCCACGATCTTGCTGTTGCTGATCAGATGCTTGTTGACCTGCGCCTGAATCAACCGTCGCCGAGCCGACATCAATGCCTTGCTGAGCGAGCATATCGCGCAGTCGTGGTAATGCATTTTCGAGCATGTCTCTGGTTAACCCATGCTGAGCAGACAGTGTAACATGTGCCTTATTCTCTTCATCCATTTTTAAGTGGATTCGCACAGGCCCCAACTCTACAGGATCGAGTTTTACTTCAACCTCTTTCATTCTCTGACTCACCATCATTTGCATCCGATTACCCATGTCCTGAGTCCATTGTGGTTGGCGCAAGCTCAGGGGAGACGTTAAGGGGGTTGCCAAAGGGGATGTCGGTGAAAAGCTTGTTAATGCCGACGCAAAGCTTTCAACATCGGTTTGTGTTGCTGATGCGTCACTGTTAGCCGACGTATTGGCACGCAATGCGCCGTCAGCACGCGCATCGCTTTGTTGTTGCTGCGACTGACTGTGCTGCTGCATCATGGCGCTTTGTTGTGTCGCTGCGGTCATGCCGACTGCACCAGCCATTGATCCATTTATGGGTGTGTCATATTGTTTACTCGCTGTCGCCAAAGCATCTTTAGCGATGTTGCTGCTGTATACGGCAAATACGGGAGCACCCTGTTCATCACCCAAGCTAACAGCACTGCTTAATGTCTCCTGACTCAGCGCCACAGCAACAGGTGATGACACTTGGTGCGCCATCGTTTGACTGTTTATTTGACTGGCTGCTACCGCCTGCGAAGCATCTATGATGGGTGTAATAGGTATGGTCAGTGGTGCTTGATCGTCACCAATTTGATTGACAGTTTGATCATCTGCCAACGAACTAAAAAACGGTTGCCCTGTCAAAGACGAAATAGCGACATCCCCTTCGCTTTTCGCCACGTGACGTGACAGCCGTTGGAACTCGGTTTCTGGTATATCACCCTGAGAAGGGGTTACCTGTTGTTTGTTTAATTGTTCTTGCGTTGCAACTGTCTGAACTGCAACTGTCTGAACTGCAACTGTCTGAACTGCAACTGTCTGAACTGCAACTGTCTGAGCTGCAACTGTCTGAGCTGCAACTGTCTGAGCTGCAACTGTCTGAGCTGCAACTGT
>DZAT01000006.1:19462-24291 GCA_022736205.1 Thiomicrospira cyclica | reverse complement strand
TGATTTAAATTGTCCGCTTCTTTTTGTTCATTTTTATCATCTTGAACGGCTTTTTCACGCTGACGCTTTTCAATTAAGGTTGCGATGCCTTTTTTATTGAGACGCGCATCTAGCCAGCTTTTTTTAGCCACTTCTACTTGTTCTGCCGCATGATTGACTTTTTCAACCTGACCCAAAATAGCTGTCTGTACTTGATGAAGATAGGCGGTAATGGTCTGGCGATGTTGCATTTGAATTTGTCCTGGCGAGGACAACTGTTGTTGGTATGATAAGGCGTAGTCTTCTAATGCTTGCAGTTGTTGCTGTAACATCTCGAGCCGTTGCTCGGTGATACCTAATTGTTGACGGGCTTTTTCCTCTTCTTTTTCACGCAAATCAAGAACGAGCGCTAACTGTTTAGACAAAGAATATACCTTTAATGATTAAACAACATAATCATATCGCGCAGACTCTGCTCCATGCCGACTGACTCATGTGGTTTTTGCGATAAAAACTGCGTGAGCGCTGGCTGCAAGCGAATCGCTTCATCGATTTGCGGATTGCTACCACGTGCATATGCACCAACACTAATCAAGTCTTGGTTTTGTTGATACAACGACATGATGCGCTTAACACGCAATGCCATATCCATTTGTTCACGCGATACCACTTCTTGCATCACACGACTAATCGAGGCTTCAATATCGATAGCGGGATAACGTCCCGATTCGGCAATACGACGCGACAAAACAAAATGACCATCGAGCACACCACGCGCTGAATCAGCAACAGGATCGTTATTATCATCACCTTCCGTTAAGACAGTATAAAAAGCAGTAATCGATCCCTTACCAGGCTCTCCATTACCCGCTCGCTCAATCAGCTGAGGCAAACGCGCAAATACCGATGGCGGATAACCTTTGCTCGCTGGCGGCTCTCCGACCGCAAGGGCAATTTCACGCTGTGCCTGCGCATAACGGGTGAGTGAGTCCATCAACAATAAGACATTTAATCCTTGATCGCGAAAAAACTCCGCGATTGCAGTGGCACGTAAGGCACCATGTAGACGACGTAAAGGCGGGTCATCGGCAGGCGCAGCAACAACAACAGAACGAGCCAGCCCTTCTGGACCTAAAATTTGACGAATAAATTCATTAACTTCACGCCCACGCTCACCAACAAGTCCGACAACGACAATGTCCGCATGGGTATATTTTGCCATCATACCCAGTAAAATGGACTTACCCACCCCTGTACCAGCAAATAACCCTAAACGCTGACCACGCCCCACCGTCAACAAACTGTTAATGGCACGCACCCCCACATCGAGCGAACTACGAATAGGATCTCGATTAAGTGGGTTAATACGACGACCATTCAGCGGAACAGAATAGGACATCGTTGGCAGTGGATCACCATCCAACGGATAACCAGCGCCATCAATCACCCGACCTAACAACTCATAACCAACAGAAACCTGAGCGGCTTGTGACAAAGGCAACACACGCGCATTCGGTGCCAAACCTTGCACATCGGCGACAGGCATTAAATAAAGTTTGTCGTGGTGAAAGCCGACAACTTCAGCTTCACTGGTTTGCTTACCTTGAATAATTTGACAGCGAGATCCCAAAGACGCATGAAACCCCTCCGCTTCTAAGGTCAAGCCAACCATGCGGGTTAACCGCCCTGCAACATCAAGGGGCAGTTCATCTGGAAGGTGATCTGCTGTATCTTTAAGCAGATGTTGCCATTTAGCCAATTGTTCGTCCGTGCGCGGATAGTCTAGCGCATCATCCACCATGCACATCCTGCGCTGATGCCATTAGCGCCTGTAAGGCAGCATCGATCACTTTTTGCGTTTGCTCTTGCCAGTTCAACACAACATCACTGTGTCCTGACTTAACGATACACTCACCACGTACCAGATTGACATCGGGCAACAATTCGACACGCCCTTCCTGTGGCAATGCCAATAAATCAATCAAAGCAACATCATCGGGATGCAGACGAATAACCAAAGGATAAGTCACGCGCGGTAATTGCTCGATAACCGAAGCAACCAAAGCATTGATGCGCTCGGGCGCAAGGTGCAACTCCCCCATAACCAGTCGTTTTGCCATTTGTCCAGACAACCACACAATATCTTGCAGTAGCGGCATATCTAATGCGGTTAACGATTGCGTCACACTGGCAATGAGCACTTGCCAATCTGCTGTTAATTGCGACTTTAATGCATCTCGCTGTGCATCCCATTCGGCATTTTTGGCAGCAAATTCTGCTTCTAAAACCGCTTTAGCTTCGTTGTAGCCTTGCGCGTAACCCGCTTCGTAGCCCTGTTGGGTTCCGAGTTGGGTTCCTTGCGCCAAGCCTTCCTGACGCGCTTGCGAAAGGGTTGATTGGCGCATTTTTTCTAAATCTTGTGCCACTTCAGCATGCGCTGTTTTAAGCACGCGTTCGAACGCCAAATGCGCTGCACGCGCCATTTCCGCTTGTAAATCTGGTGCTGCCCACGCGTTACTCTGTGCTACCAAATCTTTGGCACGCAATAGCGGGGTTACTTTTATCTCACCCTGCTCACTATTCCCTTTCGTTGCTTGAAACGAAGATTGACTCGCTTTAAAACCACTCATTAACCAACCATATCCTCACCACCACCTGGCATCATCAGTTTGCCTTCATTGGCAAGACGACGCACCGTGGTAATAATCGTACGCTGTGCACCTTCTACTTCGCTGAGTTTGACAGGACCTGAGTTTTCCAAATCGTCTTTTAAAATGAGGGCCTGACGTTTCGACATGTTATCCAAAAAGTGCGCTTGCATTTTCTTGTCCGCACCTTTGAGTGCCAACAGCAAGACATCGGCAGGAATTTCTGCCAATACCGACTGAATACCACGACCATCAATTGCTGCGAGGTTGTCAAAGGTGAACATATTGTCTTGAATTGCCTGACTGATATCGGTATGCTCAATCGCAATATCGTCCAAGATTTTACCGTCACCACCGCCGCCAACCAAGTTCAAAATCTCGGCTGCACGTTTGACACCACCAATGGTCGCCATTTTACCGCCGCTCGAATCCGACGCTTGGTTCTCGAAAATGGCATTCAAATCGAACAGCGCCTGCGGCTGAATGGTATTTAAGGTGGCAATACGATAAATAACCTCGGAACGGAAACGCTCTGGAATGCCTTGTAATACGGTCGCTGCTTGGTCTGGCTCAAAATAAGACAACACGATTGCCATTACCTGAGGATGCTCATTTTTGAGCATATTCGACACGGCACCAGGGTGCATCCATTTCAGCGTTTCTAAGCCTTTTAACTGATCGGATAACATAGACACATCGAGCACATGACTGCTGTTTTCGCCCAACGCATCCATCAACAAACTACGTGCATAGCTGTCTGGATCGACCCCCAAAGCATCCTTACCAAACCCTGCTAAATAGGTACGCAAAATGGCATCAACTTGCTGGCGGCTCACATGAGGCAAGGTGGTCATCGCACTGCCAATGGCTTGTATTTCGGGTGGATTGAGCTGTTTTAAGAGCTTTGTTGCCGTTTCTTTACCCAGTGCCATCATTAAAATAGCAGTACGTTGAACCTGCGTCAATTCAGAAAGATCGACCTCATCACCGTCATCCACAGCGATTAAACTGTCAGCCATATCATGCTTTCCCTTACGGGCACTTCTAAAACCCCACTTCGTGGCATTTTTAGTGTCCCTAAATTATTTTACCTCTGGTAGAAGGGCTTAAATCAAGCAGTTACATGCAATATTAGTGCATCCCTTCCCCCAGACCCCCAACCCTTTTAGGTTATTAAATATTCCCTTACTTATCGTTCATCATTTCGCGCAACACTTTGGCTGCGATTTTAGGATCAGCATCAATCTGCGCACGTAAACGCTCAACTAAGTCAGCGTCTTCTTTTTCTAACTCTTCGAGTTGCTCTTGCTCTTGCATACCTAATGCCTCTAAGGTTTCTTCCAGTGCGCCATCCGCCCCTACAGCCTCGCCATTGGCAGCTGCTTGAGCCGCTGCCGCTGCTTCTGCAGCTGCCTGAGCTGCTGCCAGTTGTGCAGCCTCTTCCTCGTCTTCATCAGGAATATCATCGTCACGTTTTTCACGTTCGCGCACACCCGTCAGGTCGCGCAATAAAGGACGCAACACACCAAAAATAATTAACAGCACAGCTAACCCGCCAGCAGCTTGCTTAACCACTTCCCAGAACCAAGGCTGTTGCCATAACGGAATACCCTCGTCACCCGCATCTTCGGCTTGAAACGAAATATTAACAACGCTTAAATTATCACCACGAGCTTCATCAACACCCACGGCATCACGAACCAAGTTTTTAAAACGAGACAACTCATCATCAGTGAGCGCTGCGCGTTGTAACGCGCCATCTTCTCCCGCTTTCATGCGATCATCAACCACGACCGCGACCGATAAGCGTTTAACAGAACCAACCTGAGATTGCAGATGGGTAATGGTGCGATCTAGCTCGTAGTTTTTGGTGATTTTCTCGCTTTGCAAGTCTTTAGCCAAACCACCATTGGCATCTTTACCGGGGTAGTTTTCTTCGGGGGCAATACCCGCTCTTGGGGGCTGATTGGTTAGCGCACCAGGGATACCCTCTGGACCTTGCGCCTTATTGCGTTCGCGAATTTCTTGCAAACTACGCACTGCTTCTGGATCGGGATTGTAGTTTTCACGGGTTTGCTCTTGTACGCTAAAATCCATTTCGGCAGTGACTTGCGCTCTCACCCCTTTAGAGCCAACCAACGGTGATAGCAAGTCTTGAATCCGTGACGACAAGGTTTGTTCGACGTTGCGCGTGTATTCGAG
>DZAT01000006.1:0-19362 GCA_022736205.1 Thiomicrospira cyclica | reverse complement strand
GAGTGCGCCAGCTCACCTTCGAGTGCACGCAAATATTGAATGTTTTCTTTGAACTGACTGACACCAAAACCTTGGTCTTTATCGAGAATTTGATAGCCTGTTTCGGCCGATTTTGGCAAGCCTTCGCCTGCTAATTTAAGGCGGACTTCGTGCACCTTGGCAGCAGGAACCATCAGATTACCTGTGGTACTGTCTAACTGATAGGGAATTTTTTGTGCTTCGAGCGATTTAACAATATCAGCAGCCTGACGATTGTCTAACCCACCAAACAACAGAGAATAGCTTGGTGCTTGCGACCAAAGCACCAGCGCCACGCCAATGGCAATGGTTGCCGCCAACGCAATAATTAAGCTGACTTGCTTAATGATTGGCATGGCTCCCAAGTTTTGATATAAGGCTGAAGCGCCAGTGGCATTTTCTGTGCCCGCTGCTGTCCGCTGAATATCAGCCATTTATACCCTCTCCCAAAGCTTCAACTTATTATTTTTCTATTATAAACGAGTCACGAGGCAAATCTTGCCGTTAACCCGTTAAATTGGCATATTCATCACGTCTTTATAGGCTTCGACTAATTTATTGCGCACCTGAGACATCGCCTGAAACGCTAAAGACGCTTTTTGCGCCTGAATCATCACATCAGACAACTCAACACTGGGGTCACCCATTTCGAGTTTTTCTTTCGATGCTGACGAGGCTTGCTGCAAGCCATTAACTTTATCGACAGCTTGACGCATCAAACTCGCAAAATCGGTACTAACCCCGCTACCATCGACAGAACTCACATCTGCGCCCGCACCCACATCGCTCACAGGCGACACAGAACCTGACATCTGAGTTTGCTGCGCGACGCTACGCATTTCCATTAACAACCGTTGGGTATCAATTGCACTCATGATCCTATCCTCTAAATCTTAACCAGAGTTAAGCAAAAATCGTGCCGTTACTCAACATCATGACCAGCATCGCGCAACTTCGCTAATTTATAGCGCAACGTCCGCGGACTGAGCTGTAAAATATCGGCTGTTCTGGCACGATTACCTGCATTGGCTTTTAAGGTTTTTAAAATCAGATCAATTTCTTGCTGCTTAAGGTCTTGCATAACCATCGGCACAGCGTCATCAAGTGCAGCATCTTCAACCGCATCAAGAAGCATCGTATCTTCTTGCCATAACGAACGCGCGTCAATCAAAATGTCGTCGGCAGTAATCGTATCGCCACTGCTCAATACCAGCGCCCGCTGAACCACATTGTCCAACTCTCGAATATTACCGGGCCAACTGTATGCAACCAAACGTACTTCAGCTTCGGTTGCCAAACTGGGCACAACTTTTTTACCACCACAATGACGCGCAATTAACCGCTGTGCAATCGGTACAATATCTTGACTTCGCTCTCGCAACGGCGGCAAATGCATGGGAAATACATTTAAACGATAGAATAAGTCTTCTCTAAACTTGTGATCTTTAATGGCTTGATCAAACTGAATGTTCGTAGCTGACAAGACACGCACATCTAAGGCGATGGTTTTTTCACCGCCCAAGCGCTCAACCTCGCGCTCCTGCAAGACACGTAACAACTTACTTTGTACATCAAAATTCATTTCGCCGATTTCGTCTAAAAACAGCGTGCCTTTTTGCGCCTGTTCAAATTTACCCGGCATTGACTTAATGGCTCCCGTAAACGCCCCTTTTTCATAGCCAAACAAGGTCGCTTCTAACATACTTTCGGGAATCGCTGCACAGTTAATGGCAATAAACGGCCCTTGTGCGCGTGGCGACTGTTGATGAATATAACGCGCCAACACCTCTTTACCACTACCACTTTCACCCGTAATCAACACACTGGCATCGGACTGAGCCAATTTTTTGGCGATTTGTTTGAGCTTTTGTGTCATCGGATCGGCAGCGACAAAATCATCGCCACTCGAGGCATCGGCATTTAAATAGCGTTGCGCTTTTTCTAGCAAAATGTTCGCTTCAAAGGGCTTAACGATATAATCAACTGCACCATCTTTCATGGCAGAAACGGCTTGCTCAATCGTACCATATGCGGTCATTAGCACCACGGGCAAATGCGGTTTTAACGCACGCAAGCGTTTGAGCAAGGTATAACCATCCATGCCATCCATGCGAATATCACTAAAGACAAGACTAATCTGTTCATCCTCACCCAACACGGCTAATGCACTCAACCCATTATCAACCGAAATGACTTCAAAATCACCCAACGCCAGCGTATCAACAATTGCCTCTCTTAAATCAACATCATCTTCGACCACTAAAATACGCGCTAAACTCATAAACATTCCTCCAGTTTGGGCAGCCACAAACAAAATTCGCTACCTTCACCCAGTTTTGATATCAATGTTACTTTACCATGATGCGCTTGTGCGACCGCACGCGTCACAGCCAATCCTAATCCTGTGCCCTGAGCTCGGCTCGTATAAAATGGCTCAAAAATCTTCTCTTGTAACGCTGGTGCAATGCCAGGGCCTTTATCTTGAACAACCAAACAAATCCATTCATCTTCAATTCTGGCACTTAAAGTGATATCAGCGGTATCTTTAACCACGTCAATGGCATTCACAATCAGGCTTTGCAAGGCGGTGGTTAATGCTGCCAAATCACCACGAACCGTCGTGTCCTGAGCTAAGGGCAAAACCGTAAAACGACTATGACTGGCAACAATGGACTGCTCCACAACCTGAGACACATGACTTAATAGTTCTGAGACATGAACACAACTACTGCCACTCTGACCGCCTTTGGCATATTGCAACATATCCGTCACTAAGTTTTCGAGATGACGTAAACGCGCCAAAATTTTATCATTCATTTCTTGACGTTTTTGCTCGGGCAAATTAGGCAAATTCAACTGAGAAGCATAGAGCAGCGCAGCCGCCAAAGGGGTGCGAATTTGATGCGCCAAAGAAGCAGCCATCTCACCCATACTCCGTAAGCGCTGATGCTGACTGAGTTTGCTCGCCAAATTGCGTTGCTCGGTCACATCCATCAGTAATACGATCTTACCTAAGGCTTTATCTAATGCCGTTTCCGAAACGCTTAAAATACGGCCATTAGCAAACAACCAATCCCCCGTCACTTCGCCCGATTGCGCCAACCCTGCCAGCACACCTTGCCAAGAGCATCCGACTACCTGAGCATCTAACCACTGAACAGCTGTCGCATTCGCTTCGGTAATGCGTCCCATCTGATCGATCACCAATACCGCTGCAGGCAATAACGTGAGTAAGCGTGCTAAACGATCAGCGACACGCTCTTTTTCTGCCAACTGTAACAATCGCTCACTTCTCGCCTGAGCCAACTCCTGCGTCAACTCGACAACTTGACCTTGCAAACGCTCATAAGCATCTGCCAACTGAGCAGAGGTGGTATTAAATAAGGCAAAAGCCTCTTCTAATTCGCGCAAGCGCCCACGTTCAGCTTCGGATAAACTCATATTACAGGCTATCTTCGCTGCGAATATGCAATTTGCGCATTTTTTCAATTAGGGTCGTGCGATTCAAGCGCAACAGACGTGCTGCTTGGCTAACGACCCCATCAGAATGCTCCAATGCCCGCAAAATGATATTTTTTTCCATATCGAGCAGATATTGCTTTAAGTCGAGACTACCATCGAAACCCGGCATCAATACCACATCACCCATCGCCATTGTCGATGTCATTGGTGCAATCGGCTGATATTGCTGCGGCAACATCTCAGGCGTTACCAGTTTACCTGGGAATAAAATAGATAAGCGCTCCGCCAAATTACCCAACTCACGCACATTGCCAGGCCAATCGTACTGCATCAAGGCTTCTAGCGTTTCAGCTGACAATTGCGGCATCACGCGTCCCTGATCGGTAAAACGCTTGAGCTGTGCTTCAAGCAACAACGGAATATCCTCTACGCGAGCACGCAACGGTGGCAACTCAATCGGAAAAATATTTAAACGATAGAATAAATCTTCACGAAAAGAACCCTCGTCAATACGAATGGGTAAGTCACGATGCGTTGCGGCCACAATGCGCACATCGGCAGACAAGCTTTTACTACCGCCAACGCGCTCATACACGCGCTCTTGTAGCACGCGCAACAGTTTAACCTGCATAGGCAGCGGCATATCACCAATTTCATCTAAGAAAAGAGTACCACCTTCAGCCAACTCAAAGCGTCCTTTACGCGCGGTAATCGCCCCTGTAAAAGCCCCCTTCTCATGCCCGAACAGCTCCGACTCCAACAGTTCTGCAGGAATCGCGCCACAATTTAATGGCACAAATGCATAGGGATTACGTAGCGAGCAAAGATGAATACACTGTGCGACAACTTCTTTGCCTGTACCAGACTCGCCTAGAATTAAGACGGTTGCATCGGTTTCTGCAACTTGGCTAATCAGACTTTTAACAGCCATCATGGCAGGACTGATGCCAATTAATTGTTCAAGCGGACTCACAACACCCCCAAAAAAGCATGCATTAGCGACATAAACGCGATGCTTGATTATAATATTTTTAGATGAGGTTGTTTATACACTACAAACAGGTTACCTGTCAAAATATTGTCATTAAATATTATGCAACCATTAGACAATAAAGCGATAAGCGTGAACTGTTTTGATCTTACGACACCATGCGTATTTCTAATCGCTTGCCCAAAGCCGCAGCATACTTTTGCAACGTCGCAATTGATGGCGACATTTTGCCCGTCGCTAATGCACGTTCTAGACGAGCAACCGCTGGTGCTTGTGTCCCCATTTTTTCGGCGATTTGCGCTTGCGTCATACCGACTTCTTTTCGCGCCTTAAGCAGCATATCGAGCATCGGCATTTCTTCGCGTTCGATGCGGTCGTATTCAGCTTTCACTAAGGGATTGCTCAATGCCTGAGCAACTAACTCTGCGTGACTAAGCATTTTTTATCTCCTTTAAGCGCTGCAAGGCTATACTTAATTCTTGTGATGGTGTTTTTTGTGTTTTTTTAACAAAGCTATGCAGCATCACAATGCGCTGCCCGACCAAAGTACAGTAAAAAACACGTCCAATACCTTCACTTGATTTCAATCTCAACTCAAACAAACCACCTCCAAATGCTTTGGTATGAGGTTCACCCAAATTCGAACCAACCACTAACATTCGCTCCGTTAAGCTGAGATAGCGTGCCAAAAGGGTTGGCGGCAATTTCAAAATATCTGCCTGAATCGCTTCATTATAATAGGTTATGCTGTAATTCATAAGAAGAATAATAACATATTTGTTAAGTTATACATCACTCCGCTCCTCATTCAGGCTCAACAAGCGTGCGAGGATTTCGGAGTCGGGCATTTCGGGGGTGTAGTCTGTCCAGCCGTAGGCTTTGGCAACGGCGTTATCTATGGCGACATGGGCATTAATTAGCCATGCGGGCATGGCATTGTACAAATTGGTTAGGGTGCGTTTTTTAAGCTCGCCCTCGAAGCCTGCTTTAGGCACGGGACGCAAGGGGAAACCTGCTTTTGCTTCTTCGTCTGTGCGTGTCCAGTCCACCCATTCAGCTGGGTTAAGCCAGTTATTGCGTAGCGCATTCAGTTTTTGTGCTGCTGTTGAAATGGTTTTGGCTGCTTCTGTATTGGGTACGCCTGTTGTGGTATCCGCTGGTATTAAGCCTTGTGGAAAAGGAAAAGTATCGAAAGTGGTGCTGGGCGTGTAGCGTGGTCGGTCTTCTAATGCCGTTCCTAATGCTAATGCCCATACTTTATGAAAACGGCTTTCTAATATGCCAAAGGTGGTATCGTCGGAGCGTGTAATGGCAACACATAAATTTTCAGGAATTTGCACAGCAGGCAACCAAACAAAGAAACGATGTTTTGCTACCATCGAAGTAGCGATAAATCTATCTTTACCAGATAAAGCTTTACGCAAGCCTAAACGTGTTTCTCCAAAACGCCACCAGTACTTTTTGTGCCCTTCTCTTCTTACTAACTCGCGTACATGTTTTACATTTTCTAACACATAATTAAAAGGTAATTCATATAAGCTGGCATCTGCTTCGCTCATACTCGTACCAAAATCAATAATCCACGTATCCGATGGACGACGCGTAATATCCATACCATTTGCCCAAGGACGCACCACATCGCTATTCGGTCTGCCATTGGGATTCGGTTGTGTCAACCAGTGACGCGCTAAATCACCCTCGACATCAAAAGCACCATTTTTTTGTGTACCAATAAATGCAGTACTCATATTTTCAGCTCAAAGATTGAGCTGAGGCAACATCGACATGATTATCTGTGCTTTCGCTTTGGGCGGTTAAGTCGGCAAAAATAGCATTAACGGGCTGACCATTGAGTTGAGAGGGCTGTGCGCTATGTCCAAAACACACCAAAGAAACACGCACTGCCGCACCTGCGTTAATCCAAGGCTCGTCGGCGTAGGCGTTGAAAATTCGGATTAAGCGGGAAACAGAATCTTGTTGCCAATCAGCATGAGCAGACCCATTATCGCAGCCATCATCCATTTCATGACTAGAATGTCCGACTTTAACGGTGCTAAGTGTCTTTCCAGAACATCCTCTGTAACTAGCCTGTCTTGAGCTTTCACAATGACTTTCACCACTGCTTCCGCTTGCTCCGTGGTGAAGCTGTTCTGCTTGAGTAGATTGGTGAGTTCCAGCGTATCGAAAGTGACTGTTGCCATTTGGGTTCTCCTGTTCTGAGGTTTGTGTTTCTATTATACGACTTAACACCTTGCGATTGCTACCACCGCGAATAGAGTTGGTGCTAACCAATCCCGCGCGTTGGCACTGCCCCGTTTCGATTAAATAGCGTGCTTTTTCGAACCAATAGGTAACTAAATCTGCACCGCCTGCAATGCGTCCTTTGTACCGTTTTCTCAAGGCAAGGGTATAATTTTCGCCCAATTCCGACAACATTTTCTTGTCGCCCAAAAATGGCGGATTACCCACAATCACCGTGCAAGCTGGCCATTGCGTTTCTTGTGTTGTGCCATCATCATTGAACTGAATAAGCGCATCTTGCTGGGTAATATGATCAAGCGTTTGCAAAATTGGGTTAGTGCGCAAGGCATAGCCGTGGTCGAGCATCCATTGCAGTTCCCCAATCCAAACCGTCACGCGCGCAAGCTCTGCCGCGTAGGGGTTAATTTCGATACCCATGACATTGGCTGGGCTGCTTTCAATCCCCAACTGACGTTGCAAGCCCAAGGCTTCCGCTTCTAGGTTAATGCGGTGCTCACATTCTTTGAGTGCCTTGAGTGATAAATACAAGAAATTTCCCGAACCGCACGCAGGGTCAAGCACACGGTAGGTTTTGAAGGTTTCTAAAAATTGGATGAACAGCGCATTAGCCGTATCAAAAGCTGCTTTTTGTTTTTTGACAGAGGGTTTTGTTTTATTTTTCTCATTTTTATCATTTTCTGTTGTTTGAAGCCAAATATGCAGCTGTGTTTCAATTTGCGATTTAACGCCTTGCCAGTCGTGCATAATGGGGTCGACAATAACAGGGTTGATGATTTTTGCAATGGTATCAGGGTCGGTGTAATGTGCACCCAATTGGCTGCGCATATCGGGATTGAGTCCACGCTCGAACAAAGTTCCCAAAATGGCAGGCTCGATGGCACGCCAGTCCATCCGTGCTGCGCCTAATAATTCCACGACATCGGCGGTGGTCAGCATCGGCACGTTAATATCGGCAAACAAGCCACCGTTAAACCACGGGATGTCGATCATGGCAAAGTCGCCACCCGTTTGCATGGCACTAAATAATTGTGTTAGGCGTGCTTGCGCTTTACTGCCATCGGGATTGGATTTATCCAACACTGTTTCGAAGAGTTTTTCGGGCAAGAGTTTGGCATCTTCGGCGAACATACAAAACACGCATTGAATCAAAAAATGCGCCGTTTGTAAGGGCGTATTGCCCGCATGATTGAGTCGGTCGGCAATTTTACCCAGTCGGTTTGCCGCTTCGATGGTGACGGCATGGGTGGTTACTTTCGGGCGGAAATAATCAGGGTCGGTGAACAGGGCTTTGAGTTTAGCGAGGTTTTCGGGTTGTCCGATGTCTGCTAAGGCGATGGTATGGATTTCGGAAGGTGTGCCCGTGAAGTGGGTATGAATATGGATGATGTCACTATCGCACACCACCAACAAAGGTGGATTATCAAGCGCGAGGGCGTAGGTCATCAGCTGCTTTAAGGCGGCATCGAGATTTTTCCCTGTGGTTTTATACTCGAAGGCGAAGCAACCGCGTTTCCACACATCTGCCCAACCATGCCCAGCCCCTGTGCGCGTCGCACCGCGCTCGAAGCAAAAGTCGTCGCTACTGGCAGGACTTGGCTTTTCGACACCGACCAGCTCGCACAAGTCTAAAAAGTGCATCTGGTAGCTGGCGCGTTCTTTGAGCGTGTTGTGTTGCCATTTGGCAATGAACGTTTGAGGGGTCATAAGGGTTACTGTCTGTCGTTATAGCAAGTGTTAATTAGTATAGCAAGGTAGCTCATCAATGTGTCGTAGACACATAAAAAAAGCCCACTATTGCTAGTGGGCTTTTTAAAAGCGCTATTAAAGCCGTCAGAATTAAGCCAACTTAAAGTCGTGCTTCGCTTCTAGGGCTGCAATGCGCTCTTCTAGTGGTGGATGCGTATGGAACAACATACTGAGCGTGCCTGCACTGCTGATACCAAATGCTGCCATTTGATCGGGCAAGACACCAGGTTGCATTGTCGACAAACGACGTAACGCAGCAGCCATTTTTTGCGGGCTAGAAAGATAAGCACCGCCTTCATCGGCATGAAATTCGCGCTTACGACTGAACCAAGCGGTTACCATGCTTGCCAAAATACCCAAAACAATGTTGAGTACCAAATCGGCAATAATGAATACCCAGCTTGTACCGCCCTCTTCGTCTTCATCAGACTTAAAGAACTGATCGACCACGTTAGCAATGATTTTAGCAAAGAAAATCACGAAAGCGTTCATCACACCTTGCAACAGCGCCATCGTCACCATGTCGCCATTAGCAATATGCGCCACTTCGTGACCCAAAACTGCCTCAACTTCGTCTTGTGTCATGTTCTCGAGTAAGCCCGTCGACACAGCAACCAAGGCATTGTTTTTACTCATGCCAGTGGCAAAAGCGTTTGGCTCGGGGCTTTCGTACATCGCCACTTCTGGCATACCAATGTCTGCTTTCTGTGCTTGACGCTTAACCGTTTCGATCAGCCAGCGTTCTGTTGGCGTTGATGGGTGTTCGATTACCACCGCGCCGACAGACTTTTTCGCCATCCACTTCGACATTGCCAAAGAAATAAATGAACCGACAAAACCCCACACCAAAGCAAAAATCGCTAGGCTACCTAGGTTCATGCCACCCTGTCCATCGCGCAAATTACCCACACCTAACAGGTTGAGAATCAACATCGCGACAGCAATAACCAAAACGTTGGTTAACAAAAACAAAAAGATACGTTTACCCACGGTATAACTCCTTCGTTATAAATATAGATTCGCAGTACTACTATAAGGATTATTTATGACCTTTTCAAGAAGTACCGATAATATAATCAAGATTCCTAATTGTTAGGTGACAAAAAACCTCGTGCTATTTCTTCTGGCACTGGGCGACTGAATAAGTAGCCCTGCAAAAAATCGCAGCCTAAGTTTCGTAATCGCTGAGCATGGGCTTCGGTCTCGACACCTTCAGCCACTACTTTAAGATCAAAGCTATGCCCTAAGCCAACAACCGCATCAACAATTGAAGCATCATGCGTATCTTCTAGCATATCTCGAACAAACCCCTGATCTATCTTAATACAATCTAAGGGAAGCCGCTTGAGATACAACAATGACGAATAACCAGTACCAAAATCATCCATCGCTAAACGAACACCAAGCTGTTTAAGCTGAACTAACACCTCGATAGCGTGCTCTGGATACTTCATCACAAAACTTTCTGTAATTTCCAACTCTAATTGTCTAGGCAGAATACCTGCATTCGTAATCGCTTGCTCAACTTCCGAACGCAAGTCACCAACGTGCAGTTGCATAACAGAAACATTGACAGAGATATAATCAATTTGTAATCCTAACGCTAACCATGCCTTTAATTGCTGACAAGCCGTATTGAGAACCCAATTACCCACATTCACAATCAATGCCGACTGTTCGGCAATAGGAATAAACTCTATGGGTGAAATCATTCCTAGCGTCGGATGCTGCCAACGAATCAATGCTTCAAAATTGCGAATTGTGCCATCTAGACTAACCTGCGGCTGATAATAAAGCACCAGTTCATTCTGACTCAGCAAGGCAGTGCGCAATCCATTTTCTAAGGCTAATCGACGTGCCAGTTGTTGCTTCATTTCAACAGAATAAAAGTGGTATTGATTCTTACCCTCCAGCTTACTTTTGTGCAAAGCAGCATCAGCATGCTGAAACAAAGTCAAGTAAGTGTCGGCATCTTCAGGGTAACTAGCGATCCCCATACTGGCAGACATACTTAACTCATAACCATCAATCGAAATATTGTTGCTCAGAGATTGTTTAATGTTATTGATCAAAGCAACTAACACGCCCATATCGGAATGTCTGACAAGTAGCGCAAACTCATCTGCTCCCAAATGTGCCAAGATATAAACATTTTGACACACCAACTTTAAACGCGCAGCAATCGTTATCAATAACTGATCACCTTTATCATGCCCCAAGCTATCATTAATTAAACGAAAATTATCTAAATCCATTAAGATTAAATCAAATGCACCGTCACTTTCGTCATGTAGCAGACGAGAGACTTGCTCCTGTAAAAAGTACTTATTATTTAGCCCCGTTAACAAGTCAAAATAGGCGACATGATATAGGTGATCTTGCTGTTTTTCTAACTGACTCGACATACCATTAAAGCGAGAAGCCAGCTGACTTAATTCATCGGATGCACTATCTTGCGGAAGTTGAACACCTAACTCACCCTGACCCAGTCGCTCAACAGCATGCATCATTGGTTTTAAACGACGACTAACCAAACGACGAACCATTAACGCTGCAATGCCCATGCCGATTAAAAGCGTTGTACTCATCAATAGCATTTGGAAACGACGATACTTCGTGGTTAAGGCTTCAATATCACTCACGTGATAACTCAGCGCCAGATAACCATAAACTTGATCTTTATGATTTAACGGTTGATAGGCGAAATAGCTCTCGTTACCCAATAAATCAGGCAATTGAAAAAAAAATTCCACAGGATGCGACAATAAATGTTTACCTAAAGCAGTATCGGCAACCTGAGTGCCCGCTGGAACGATTTGTTGACTTTTTTGCCAATGCGCCAACACCACACCATCCGTGTCTAACATGGTTAGCTCAAAGTCGCTTCCTTTTAACACCACATCAAAACTCGACAAGATCGTCGACAAATCTAATGAGGTAGCGGTTAGCATTTTTACCTGCTGATGTTCAATAAACGGGAAAGCCATACCAATAACATGCGTGTTGGTCGTTTTACCAATACTAAAATTACCAATCGCAAATTGTTGCGTTTGCATGGCACGTTGATAATAAAGGCGCTCACTTAAATCATGTAATTTATCTGGTGCTTTGGCATTACACACTACTTTGCCTTGCGGACTCAGCACCAATAAATTAGCAAGCGAATGGTTAAGTACTCGAAAATGCTGCTCAACGCGCTCCTGACAACTGGCATTTTCTAACTTTCTTAGGATAGGACTTTGAGCCAATGTTTGCAGCGCAATTTCGGCCTGAGTAATTTGATAAGAAAAACGTTCATTAAGCTCGGATGACTTAGTGACTAAGTCAAGCTGCTTTTGCGCCAAGGCTTTATTTAATTCGCTCTGACCAAGCCACCAAAATAACAGCAATACAGGTATAAGCGCAATTAGACTCGGTAAAAGTAACTTAACAGCCAAGCTGTGACGAACAGTAAAGCGCATAGTGACAACAAATCCAAGGTTGTTTTATTCAATCATTAAACAGTAAATTCTAATCTAATACAAGCAAATTGATATGAACTTACTGTGACAGCATCATTACTGAGTTTCGACAACTTTTTTACAAGACTTGCTGTTACTTACCTTTAAGGTATTGCTCGTCGGTAAACGTACTAACCCACTCTACCCGATTGACAATGAGCACGGTCATAATAAACCCATTTAAAAACGCTTCTGGCGCTGCCATCATTGGTAACATGGGCAGAAACTGGTAAGACAAGCGCTCCCAACTGATCACATCGCCCCAGACAAGAACGATGCTGAGCAACACAACAGAAGCCACCATCGACACAGCGCCTACCAAAAACGCATTTAAAAAGGTATATACAAAAAAATGACGAGGCAAATGACGGTAAGACAACAATAAGGCAACCCAAGTTACGGCAACAGGGGCAGCCGCCAAAGTGACAAAGTTAGCACCCCATGCATCCCAACCAGCACCACCCAAAAGGGTAAGCGCACTAATAACCAATGAAAAAGCAAGCAGCGCAAACTGCCAACCAAACATAAGCGTAACAACCGTAGCCAATAAAAAATGAAAACCAAGCCCTGGTCCAATTGCTGCCTTGACACTCCACATTGCATAAATCAGGATAACGGTCGCACCAAAAACGCGTTGTGCCACGGCATCGCCTTTAATTTTATGCCAAGGTGCTGTTTTAACTGCCCACATCAAAATCAATGCGGCAATAATCCATAACGACACAGCCCAGCTGTTGGCTAAAACGCCCGTTGGAATATTCATGATGCTAACGCTCAAATCGTATTAAAATAAGCTTCATTATAGCCAAAACGAGAAACCGAAAACCATGCGCCTTTTTTTATGGGTCAACGCTGCATTTATTTATGACTTACTGATCATAATGGCATTAAGCTTTTTATTGTCTGCCGTCTTTACCATGCTGACTGGCGAAGGTTTTTATCAGTACGAACCTTGGCGCAGCTTATTTCAGCTCGTGTGGGTGTTGATGATTGCAGGCTACTATGGTTATAGTTGGCAAAAAAGCGGTCAGACCATTGGCATGAAGGCATGGCGTTTGCGTGTGGTGCGTCAAGATGGCAGCCGATTAAACAACAGGGATATATTGATCCGTTTGTCAGCGGCAACACTCAATGTTTTGTTACTCAATTTGGGCTGGTTGGGTTATTTAAGCAAAGCTGGCTTGAGTTTAACCGACAAACTTTCGGCAACGCGCATAGAGCGTATCGAAAAAAACAGTTAAAATGAACAAATATAATCTCTAAAAACCGTCATTCCCGCGAAAGCGGGAATCTATTTGATTCATTTTATGGATCCCCGCATACGCGAGGATGACGAAACATTGAGTTACGAGAGATGCCCTAAATAACTTTTAATCGTTTGGAACCCCAATGGCAACGCTAATCATTCATCGTCACAGCTTAACGCATACCGAGCAGGCTTTACTCGAAACAACCTTTGGCACAGCACCAATTGCTGTCGCGCAACATTATCGTTTGGAGCTGGAAGAAACCCCCAGCATCGAGACTTTAAATCAGATTCGCTCTGCTCATTCGTGGGATATTAATGTCTTACCAGAAGGCTTTGAAGGCTCAGATATTCGCCTGATTATTTCCGATATGGACTCAACGCTGATTAATATCGAATGTATCGACGAAATTGGCGCACATTTGGGCATTAAAGACAAGATCGCCCACATTACCGAAGCGGCAATGCGTGGCGAGTTAAACTTCGAGCAATCGCTGAAACAACGCGTTGGCTTATTGGCAGGAACCCCTTTACATGCCCTCGAAACGGTTTATAACGAACGCTTAGCCCTAAACGAGGGCGCTGAGGTTTTAATTACGGGCTTAAAAGCACGCGATATTAAGTTTGCGCTTGTATCGGGTGGCTTTACCTTTTTTACCGACAAACTGAAAGAACGCTTGGCGCTCGATTTTACCCGCGCGAATGTGTTGGATTTTGATCCCAATGCACACACCACGGGGCATATTATTGGCGATATTATTGGTGCTGAAGCCAAACGTGCTTTTTTGCTAGAACTGTGCAATACATTGGGCATTGGTGCCAACCAAACGATTGCCGTCGGCGATGGTGCTAACGATTTATGCATGATGCAAGATGCGGGCTTATCGGTTGCTTATCATGCCAAGCCAACGGTACAGGCTGCTGCCGATACCGCGCTCAATCATCGTGGCTTAGATGCGATGCTAGATTTTTTAATTTAGAAAATAGCTAATACGTATCTCTTAATGTTTACCGCTGCCTGCACAAGCAGGACTGTCTGGCTCAACCCCACCACGCGCTTGCCATTCGGTGGGCGTGTAGGTGTGCAAGCCTAATGCATGTACACCTTGCGTGATGTCTTTTAGTGCTGCTTGCACAGCACGATGACGCGACAATAATGATTTATCTAAGAAAACATCACTGACTAACGTGATTTTAAAATGTGAATTACTGCCCTTACCACTACTGTGCAAACGACTCTCGTTGTCGACATACATCACTTGGGGTGAAAAGGTATCTTTAAGGATTTGTTCAATTTGTTGTTGCATTACGCCTACTCCGCTACGCTTTGGATAATACTGTCTAACAGCTGATTAATGGGTTTGTATACCGCTAATTTAGGGGCTTTTTTATAGCTTAAAAATACCTTATTGGGTTCCGATTTTAAGGTATAAATCGAAATACCATATGGGCAAAAAGCGATATTATGTGGGTTATCGCGCATCATCTTTTGCGACAAATCTGCCTTGCAAAACAATAGCGTTTCACCGCCCGTATCATAGACACCATCGGCATAACCCAAGTCAGCATTGGTTCTGTCTAGCATATCTTTCACATGCGACACCGCGCTAATCACCATGCCACGCTCTTCGATGGCAGCCGCCAAGTCGTCTCGTGCCTGTTCGTAGTTTTTGCCTGATAGGGCATAAACGACTGCATCACCCACTTTTTGCGCTGTTAGCGGTGCAGCAATACTCACCAGCGGCAATAAGGTCAGGCTGAAAATGATTGTCTTTATTTTGCGTTTCACTGTTAGCACAAAATTTTCTCCGTTTACAATTGTGTTGTTATTTTATCACGCCTATAATTCATTTGATAAATTTGAAACAAATGACAAGAAAATAAGGCAAGGGTAATGGATTTTTCTGACTACGCGATCGAGCTTGAATACCAAGCGATTTTAAACAATGTACTGGAAGCAATCATTACCATCGACACCGCTGGTATTGTCTTGTCGGCTAACGCTGCTGCGGTTTCGATGTTCGGCTACAACATTAATGAAATACTGGGAAACAATGTCAGTCAATTAATGCCCGATGCCCGCGCTCGTGCGCACGATGGTTATATTGATGCTTACTTAAAAACAGGTGTCGAGCATGTTTTAGGTAAAGGGAGAGAGTTAGAAGGCAGGCACAAGTCGGGCAGAATTTTCCCTATGCATTTGGCAGTCAGTGATGTGCAATTGCCGCACACACGCTATTTTGTGGGCGTATGTCGAGACATTAGCGAACAAAAAGAAACCGAAAAACTCAAAAATGAGTTCGTTTCTATCGTCAGTCATGAATTACGTACCCCATTAACCTCTATTACTGCCTCGTTGGGTCTACTCAAGGGTGGTCTTGGGGGCACGCTGCCCGAAAAAGCGCGTGGCTTAATTGATATTGCACATAATAATGCTGCTCGATTAGGGCGCTTAATCAATGATATTTTAGACATCGAAAAAATTGAAGCTGGCAAAATGACGTTTAAGCGCGACATACTCAGCATCAATCAACTGCTACAGGAGTCGGTTAATGCCAATCATGGTTACGCCGACAAATACAAAGTATCCCTGAAGTTCGACCCAATTATGCCCGACATCGCGGTTATTGCCGATCATGATCGTAGCTTGCAAGTATTAGCCAACCTTATTTCGAATGCTTGCAAGTTTTCTCTTGCTGGATCAGATGTACACCTCTCGACCAAAATGACAGCAGAAAAGACCATTGATATCTGCGTTACCGATCATGGATGTGGTATTTCGCCCGATTTTGCCGCGCGCATTTTCGATAAGTTCTCTCAGGCAGACAGCACCACAGCGCGAAGCAAAGAAGGAACGGGATTAGGGCTTTCGTTGTCGCGCCAGATGGCAAAAAGCATGGGAGGTGATCTCAGTTTTACCTCGACACCACAGGTTCAAACACAGTTTTGTTTTACCCTTCCAATCGCTGCACCTGCTCAAGAAACGGTTTTAGAAGAAACCGATAACACGCGCATTTTAATCGTCGAAGATGATCCTGATATCGCACGCCTGCTTGCACTACTGCTTAAAGAGCAAGGCATCAGCAGTCATATTGCTTATAGTGCTGAACAGGCTTTTATCAAACTCAGTCAACACCACTATGCTGCCATGACGCTTGACTTAATGCTACCAGGTAGCGATGGCACACAGTTGTTGGCGCAGCTACGCCAAGAAGCAGCAACAAAACAACTCCCCGTTATTGTGGTTTCCGCGATCAGCGATAAACACCAAACCGATCTAACCGCTGCCTACGCGGTACTCGATGTATTACCTAAACCGATTAATGAAGGCTTGCTGATGGATGCCATTGGACGAGCGCTCAATATTAAAAACCCGCATCACCAGCGCCCGCGTATTTTGCATATCGAAGACGACTCAGACATCGCTTGCTTATTTGCTACCTTATTAAGCGATGAGTTCGATTATGAAAGCGTACCAACCCTCATGCAAGCCAGAGCATGCTTAACACACTATCAACCCGATTTAATCTTACTCGATCTCGATTTGCCCGACGGTAATGGCGCACAGTTTTTTGACGACTTGCAAACAGCAGGTATGGCAGACCGCCCTGTTGTTATTTTTTCGGCACAAGAGCAAGCACCCGATACGCTGTTTAATCGCGTTAGCAACTATTTGGTTAAATCGCGTACCAGTAATCAAGCGCTACTCGATACCCTGTTACATTTAACAAACAACCCACAACAGACCGATAGCGCCAGCACAGGAGAAAACCATGTCTAACTTACAAACCATTCTCTTTGTCGAAGATGATGCCGATATTCGTTTACTCGCCAGTATGGTTTTAGTCGAAATGGGTGGTTTTACCCTAATCGAAGCGCAAAACGGATTAGAGGCAATGGCTTATTTAAACCGTGACGAACGGGCAACGCCAGACCTGATTTTAATGGATATGATGATGCCCGAACTCGATGGTATGGGTGCTTTGGCACAAATAAAAAGCGATGCCCAGCTTGCCAGTATTCCCGTTGTTTTTATGACTGCACGCGTACAACCAGAAGAAGTTAAAAACTATATTCATGCTGGCGCACTAGGCGTGATTAACAAACCTTTTGACCCGATGACCCTAGTAGAACAAGTGAATGCATTATGGGAGACGCTTACGTGAACCAAACACCTAAAACACCGATGAGCAGTAAACTACAGACCATCAGAAACTTATATGTTGCCGATCTGCCTCAAAAAATCAATAACATGCGTTTGGCTTGGCACAAAGTGATCGAACAAAAAGATACCAATGACTTGCGTCAGTTGCGCATTATGATTCATTCGTTAGCTGGCTCTTCTGGCTCTTTCGGGCTGCCGCAAATTCAGCAACAAGCCGAACAGTTAGAAGCCCTACTCGGACACATTACGTTTAATGACGAACAACAAAAAAGCAAGATTGAGCAACACCTCGATATCATGCAGCAGTCGGCACAAGCAGCAGCTAAAACCAATTTACAAAGTCAGCACAACCAACAAGAACATGTTCTGTTTCAATCACAGCAAAAGCGCCATGTTTTGATTGTCGAAGACGATCCTTCTCAAGGCGATGAGTTGTCGGAACAACTGATGCATTATGGTTATGAAGTCGTTTTATTGCGCGACATCAATCAATTAGAAACGACCCTAAGCACACAAACAATTGATCTTATTTTGTGCGACATCATGCACAATAACCGCGAAAATGCGGGATTTGAAATGATCCATCAGTTGCAAGAGCGCAATATCGGCTGTAAAAACATACCCGTGTTATTCTTATCGGCTCGCGATGATTTAGACGCTCGATTAAAAGCCATTCGGGCAGGCGGTATTGGTTACTTTCCAAAACCTGTCAATATCGGCAGTTTAATTGACCGTATTGAACAGCTCATATCGCCCAACAGCGCGCAACGACAACCGCATGTGCTTCTGGTCGATGACGATACCAGCCTTTCTCAATATCATGCTTTGTTGCTCGAAGAAGCAGGGATTCAAACATGGATTTTGAATGAACCAGAAAAGCTCATGGATACCCTGCGCGTTTTTAGCCCCGATTTGGTACTGATGGATTTGTATTTTCCGAACTGTACGGGTGTCGAGCTTGCTGGCGTTATTCGGCAGCAAAACAATTACCTAGGCGTGCCTATTCTGTTTTTATCCATCGAAAAAGACATATCGGAGCATTTGTTGGCTTACAGCAGCGGCGCTGATGACTTTTTAACTAAGCCGATTAACCCGAATCACTTTGTACCCTTGGTCATCGAAAAAATCAAACGCTTTCGCCAACTGCGCGATATGATGTTGCACGATAGCTTAACGGGCGCATTTAACCACACCAGTATTAAAAACTTAATGGATACCGAAATTTCTCGTAGCCGTCGAGAGGCACGCAATATGGTTGTTGCCATGTTGGATATTGACTGGTTTAAGAAAGTTAACGATACCTACGGTCATCCAGCAGGCGATCGTGTGCTGCGCGATTTATCGCATTTGCTGCATCGACGATTGCGTCATACCGATGCTGTCGGGCGCTATGGTGGTGAAGAGTTTATGATTGTTTTGGGTAATACCGATATACACACAGCAATGGTGATCTTAGACGGCATTCGTGAACACTTTGCTAAAATCATTCATGAAGAAAGCGACAAACAATTTCAAGTGACTTTTTCGGCTGGTTTAGCGCAACTCAGCGATTTTAGTGAAGGTAGCCAACTCGTATCGGCAGCCGATGATGCCCTTTATCGCGCTAAAGAAGCAGGACGTAATCGCATTTGCTTGGCACAAATGGACACGTTAGCATGAATCAAACTATGACCATTAGTATCGAACATATCGGCGATATCGTTTGGCAAAATCAGCACAGTCTGCTTGAGGCACTAGAAGATGCAGGCGTTGACATTGATTATAGCTGTCGTGCTGGCGCGTGTTCTGCTTGTAAGCTGACATTGCTATCTGGCAAAATACATTGGCGCAATCAGCCGATTGCCAGTATTCATGGCAATGAAGTATTGGCTTGTTCCGTTGTTCCACTCACAGATATTAAGATTGCGCTGCTCGGTTAGCAGCGTAAAAGCTTAGGGAACCTCTAATAACCTAACGGGTTGGGGTTTTTAGA
>DZAT01000232.1 GCA_022736205.1 Thiomicrospira cyclica | reverse complement strand
CGCGCCATTATCCGCAGTATTCGCGGCATTATGTTGCGCATGAATAACCAGTGCACCCAGATGACCCAGTATATTCAGAGCGGTAGTCGGTTTTAGGATTTGTCATCGATAATGTATCTAGATTAAAACCATTTAAAGCAGGGAAAAACCTGCTTTTTTCACATCTAATTGACATAACAGACGAACTCACAACATGCCTATCCCTGACTTCCAAACATTGATGCTGCCACTTTTGCGCTACGCATCTGATGGTATGGAACACACTCTGCATGAAACAGAGGTCTTTCTTGCTCAAGAGTTTAACCTTACCAAAGAGGAAAGAAGTCAATTACTTGCAAGCGGGAAGCAACCTGTTTTCTCTAATCGTATTGGTTGGGCACGGCTGCATATTAAAAAAGCTGGCTTAGTCGAGCTACCAAGACGTGGTTTTTTCAAGATAACTGAACGTGGACGCTTAGTATTGCAAGCCGAGCCGCAACGTATCGATATAAAATTTCTTGGACAGTTTTCTGAATATATTGAATTCCGAGAAAGCAACAAGAGCAGCCAAACTGATAACAAACCAGCACCTCAACAAATCCCCTTTGAACAAACACCCGAAGAATCATTAGATCAGGCTTACCAGACCTTACGCAAAGAGCTTGCGCAAGAAATTCTTAGCCGCACCCTGACCTGCTCGCCTGCATTTTTCGAGCATCTGGTCGTCGAGCTTTTGGTCAAAATGGGTTACGGCGGCTCACGTCGTGACGCGGGCGAACGAATTGGGCAAAGTGGCGACGGCGGTATCGACGGCATTATTAAAGAAGACCGCCTCGGCCTAGATACGATTTATCTGCAAGCCAAACGCTGGCAAGGCAGTGTCGGTAGACCTGAAATTCAAAAGTTTGTAGGCGCGCTCCAAGGCCAGCGAGCGCGCAAAGGTGTGTTTCTAACCACATCGACATTTACTGCTGATGCAACAAGTTACGTCACCCACATCGACACAAAAGTCGTACTTATCGACGGTGAAATG
>DZAT01000231.1 GCA_022736205.1 Thiomicrospira cyclica | reverse complement strand
TCGAGCAGCATTGCAGCATCGGGCAGTACAACATTTCAAGTTACTTTCGACCCGAGTGCTACCGGATTGCGCAGTGCCACCCTAAGCATAGCCAATAACGATGCCGACGAAAACCCATACAATTTCAGCATTCAGGGAACAGGAACAGCCTCGAGCGAAACCGACTTTGTTACGGACAATGGCGAATCGGTTACGGTTTCTTCGATTGAAAACGATGCCAACATCACCACCACCGCCGATGGAGTTCAAGTGTGGCAATTCACCATTCGCGAGGGTGGAAGCGACCTTACCGATGCCGATGCATTGGCTACCATCATCAACAGCATTACCATTTCGCAAGCAGCAGGCAATGCCATGAACGATTGGGGAGATGCCATTCAGGCATGTGCATTGTTTGATGGAGCAACAAAACTTGCCGATGCGGTAGTAACGGCAAATCAAATTCAGTTTTCTGGTGCACCACTTATTTCGGTAGCAGACGGAACATCTAAAACATTAAGTGTAAGGCTTTCGGTACAAACAAGTCCGAACAACAGTGGCAGCAACATCGATGGAGATGATTTTGTATTCAGCATTGCCAACACCAATGTTTCGTCCGATGCAGCTGGTTCGCAGTGCATGGCATTCTCTGCAATTACATCAATAAATGGGCAGAATGTCTTTCAAGTGATAGGCACCGAATTGTCATTTATTACCCAGCCAACCACCACGGGCGTAAGTGCTACTATGAGCCCCAATGTTGAGGTAGCATTAACCGATGCAAACGGAAATGTTGATATCGATTTCAGTGGCAGTGTTTCAATCGTGAGTACAGGAACCATGACAGGTTCGCCGCTAACAGCCTCGGCAACAGCAGGAGTTGCTACATTTTCAGGCATTATACACACCGTTGCAGGAACGAATTTTTATCTAACAGCTGCCGCATCGGGCTACACAAGCGAGAATAGCTCTTTGTTTGACATCAGCAATGTAACAACTTTAGAGCCTGGCGATTTGGCCATATTGGCTGTAAACA
>DZAT01000042.1 GCA_022736205.1 Thiomicrospira cyclica | reverse complement strand
GGTGATGGGATTATGAGTGCAATTGATTTTAGTATGCACATAGATAAAGAAAAAAATCCATTAGGTGACCGAGTTATTGTAACAATGAATGGTAAGTTCTTGGCGTACAAAGCTTGGTAAGTTTAGATTACGTTAAGGATATATGCCAAAAGATAATGATATCTTTTGGCATTTTGACTTGTTATTTATTCAGGAACGCAAACCTTGCCACCCAGCATTGCCTGTATCGTTTTGATGACCAGTGTTATCAGTAGAAGTACTAAAGTCGCATACAGAGCGGGAACAGTTATATCGAAAAAAACGCCACCCACTTTTTCCTGCATAATCATGGTTGCGATCGTAATTGCTGCGACTGGAAACGAATAAGCCCACCAAGGTAAAGCGAACTGGACTTTTGCAAAGTATTTGATTTGTGTAGCCATTAACAACGTTGTAAACAGAGCAAAGTAATACAACACTCGAGCCATATCATCGACTTCTCCGCCATGCAGTTTTAGCCATGAAATAAAGCCAACAGCAGGTGGTGCAATTAAAATAAATAAGGTGGGTAGCAATTTACTTGGCATCATCGGATGAAAAAAGAAACGATTGAGCAACACTGCCAGCAAGGGTATCCACATCATTAAACCGACACTATAAAAAAACCAGCTCACTTCTATATACCCTAATTCGACACCCGCAATCGGTACAAGAATATTGCCGACAATCGGAATAAACCAAGCAGGGTTGCTATGTGTAATTTGGAACTTTTCGTGATGGATCCAGTTAGATAATATCACCAATGTAAAAATGAGTTGTGCAGCACTACCGATAGCCCACATTATCAGTGCCGAGTCAGCATTGATGGGTAGAATAGCGATGCTCAGTAAAATTAACCCAATAGAGCTGGCGGGAAAGAAGCTTAACCGAATAGGGTTATTAAATTCATGAATAACCGCTTCGCGGTGCTTCAAAAATTTCAGTGTATATGTTGATAAAACAAGTAGATATACCAAAGCGGAAAAGGCAAATAGTAGGGTGCTAATGGTGCTGCTTAACCCCCAAATATGCTCCGCTTTTTGCGTGGCGATGGTTAAGCCTGCCAAGCCCATGACCGTCGCAAATAGCGAAATTGGCATATGTTCGAGGCGGTTATGTATGATTTTATTGTTCGTTATGGGCATTTTGATTCACTCCTAGCAAAGTTAACTGAAAAAGATTATTTAACAGCTTCTTTTAAAGCATCTTCTGTGCAAGCAAAAACGCTTTCACCTATTTTTTGATTAACAACAGGAATAATAGCAACGCAGCCTTTCTGACGCGCAAACATAGACAAGTCAGCTTCTTCTCGTCCTAAAGTAATGTTATAAGGCTTTTCACGTAGTTGTGGCAGGGCAAACATTTTAGAAATTAGGCTAGGCATTTTGTGTATATCAGCCAAATAGACGCTGTTGGTTTGCGTTAACCATGTCGGTTCTTTGCTGTCCAGCATTGAAGTAACTAAGCTGGCACCGCCATTATCAGAGGCAAAAATAATGCGTGTGATATTTGGTTCAATTTTCGCAGGCTTGTCGTGCTGATCTGTCAAACTCAGTGTTGGTAACATATCGCCCACTTTCAGTGTTTCAGCGGCAAAGCTATTACCAATAAAAAGACTGCCTAAAAACAGGCTTAACAGGGTTGTTCTCATAATTCATTTACTCTTGTTGTATTAAAAAATAACGTAACCGAGATCATATTAGACCAAAATAAATTAATCATTACCAACAAAATATTTATCATATGTTCATTAGTAAAATCAATGAAAGAAAATACAAGTCATGTCATATTCTTGTGTTAAGAAAAAAATAATCCCGCCAAAGCGGGATCATTTTAGAGGCCAGTTAAAAGCGAGGCAAATTAAGCTGCGTTTTTCTGAGCAATCATATTTTTGATGACAGGTGACAACATCAAATCCATGACATCAATCATCTTGTTACCAGGGATCACTAAGGTATCAGCTTTTTGTAAGAAACCACCTTCAACTTGCTTAGCAATGCCAGCTAAGTCGATGCCGTCCATACGAACATGGCAAACGATTAAGCTTTCTGCAGGCGTTGGAACAGCCATGCCACCGAATGGGTTAGCCGTATCGACTAAAGGCACGCGGTGGAAGTTGATGTGCGTACGGTCAAACTGAGGCGTGATGAATTCCGCGTAGTCAGGCATACGGTCGATAATGGTATCGACCACTTGCTGCACAGTATAAGGACGCTCAGTGGTGTCACGGTAGATTTTTTGAATCCACTCGATGTTCACACTAGGAACAACACCGACTAACAAGTCAACATGTTGCGCAACGTTAGCATTAGGCGTAACCACACCACCGTGTAAGCCTTCGTAGAACATGATGTCTGTTCCCGCTGGAATAGGAGCCCAAGGCGTGAAACAGCCAGTGCCAACACCATGATGTGCCGCTTCTTCATCGTTGTGAACATAGTAACGACGGTTGCCTGTGCCTGTTTCTCCGTATTGCTTGAACAAGTCAGCCAATAAATCGAAGTGGTTAGCATCTTCTGCAAAGTGTGTTAATACTTTACCCGCCTTGCGAGATTCTGCTACTTTTTCGCGCATGTCGCTACGTTCGTAACGGTGGAAGCTATCGCCTTCGACCACAGCAACATTTAGATTTTCGCGGGCAAACACTTTTTCGAACGCGCGCTTAACGAATGTTGTGCCTGCACCAGAAGAACCAGTAACAGAAATCACAGGATGCTTGATAGACATGGAGGACTCCTTCTAAAAATTAAAAACCAAAACTAAATATCTAAATTTGAAACCGATAACGCATTGGCTTCAATAAAGGCACGGCGCGGCTCTACTTCGTCACCCATTAGGGTGCTAAAAATATCATCAGCTGCAATGGCATCTTCGATGCGTACACGCAACAAGCGACGGGTTGCAGGGTTCATGGTGGTATCCCACAACTGATCGGGGTTCATTTCACCCAAACCTTTGTAGCGCTGAATACCCATGCCACGTTTTGCCTCGCCCAATAACCAGTCAAAAGCCTGTTTAACCGTGCTAACCGAAAGCAATTTCTCATCGCGTTTAACCTGAGCGCCAGTCGTTAACAGATTGCCAATACTAGCCGCAGCATTCATGAGGCGTACATAGTCGCCCGATAACCAGAAGTCTTCGGTAATATCTTGTGCCGTATCAAAGCCATGCTCGTGCATGGTTAAACGAATTGCTTTGGATTCAACATCAGGATCTTGATTATCGACAACCGACAAACTAAAGCGTGCGCCGCCCGCAATAAAGTCTTGCTCAATTCGTGCTTGCGCTGTTTCGCACCACGACGATAGGGCGCTAACATCGCGCAGTCCCGTTTCTGTAATGGCGGGTAAGTCGAGCAAACCACGCAGTAACGCTTCAGGATAGCGACGGCTATACTTGTTAATCACGCGTTCAGCTTGGAAGTGTGCGATAGCCAACTGTTCCAGTGCATGACCACTCATACTGCCGGCACCTTCACCCAATAGCAGGCTAGCGCCTTCCATTGCCAACTGCAACAAGTAGTGCTCAAGCTCGGTATCGTCTTTTAGGTAAGCTTCTTGCTTGCCTTTTTTGACCTTATACAAAGGAGGTTGCGCAATATAAATATGACCACGTTCGATAATCTCAGGCATCTGACGATAGAAAAAAGTAAGTAGTAGGGTACGAATGTGGCTACCATCCACGTCGGCATCAGTCATGATGATGATGTGGTGGTAACGCAACTTCTCGATGTTGTATTCGTCTTTACCAATACCGCAACCTAAGGCAGTAATGAGTGTACCCACTTCAGCAGAAGCAATCATGCGGTCAAAGCGGGCGCGTTCGACGTTAAGGATTTTACCCTTGAGTGGCAGAATCGCTTGGGTACGACGGTCGCGACCTTGCTTGGCAGAACCACCCGCCGAATCTCCTTCGACCAAGTAGATTTCTGATTGAGCAGGGTCTTTTTCTTGACAGTCGGCTAATTTACCTGGTAAACCCGCGATATCTAACGCACCTTTACGACGCGTCATTTCGCGTGCTTTACGTGCGGCATCACGCGCACGAGCGGCTTCAAAAATTTTGTTCAGAATGGCTTTGCGGTCGTTCGGGTTTTCGAGCAAGAATGTCGATAAGGCATCACCCATCAAACTCTCGACAACCGTACGCACCTCACTCGAAACCAGCTTTTCTTTGGTTTGTGAAGAGAACTTAGGGTCGGGTACTTTAACCGACACAATCGCCGTCAAACCTTCACGCGTATCATCACCCGATAAGGCAATTTTGAATTTTTTCTCTAAGCCTTCTTGTTCTGCTGCGTTGTTGATATTGCGCGTTAATGCAGAACGGAATCCTGCTAAATGCGCACCGCCATCTTTTTGAGGGATGTTATTGGTAAAGCAGTAAACGGATTCGGTATAAGCTTCGGTGTACTGCAAAGAAACCTCGACACCCACACCATCTTTCATTCCCGAAAAGTAAAACAACTTATTATGAATGGCTGTTTTTTTACTATTAAGATACTCCACAAATGCCATGATGCCACCTTCATATTTGAAGATGTCGTGACGGTTGTCACGGTGATCAGTCAATTCAATGTGAACGCCCGAATTTAAGAAAGACAATTCGCGCAAGCGCTTAAGCAGAATGTCGTAGTTAAACTCAGTAAACGCAAAGATTTCTTTAGAGGGCATGAAGCGCAGTTCAGTGCCTGTTTTACTGCTTTCGCCAATCGGTTTTAACGGATAAACAGGTACGCCAAGTGCGTATTCTTGTTGCCAAACCTTGCCTTCGCGGTGAATCGTTAACCATAATCCCGATGACAATGCATTAACAACCGACACGCCCACGCCATGCAGACCGCCCGATACCTTATAAGAGTTATCGTCGAACTTACCGCCTGCGTGCAGAATGGTCATAATGACTTCGGCTGCAGAAACACCTTCTTCTTCATGAATGCCAACAGGAATACCGCGCCCGTCATCCGAAACAGAACAAGAGCCATCTGTATGCAAGGTAACTTTAACCGTGCTGGCGTGTCCTGCTAAGGCCTCATCAATTGCGTTATCAACGACTTCGAATACCATATGGTGCAAGCCAGAACCGTCATCGGTATCACCGATATACATACCTGGTCGTTTGCGTACAGCGTCTAAACCACGCAACACTTGAATAGAGGAGGCATCATAAACGTTATTGTTTTCTGTATTTTCCGACATCGTGAACTTTTTTCCGCATTAATCGCTTTAATCATGTGATTATAGCATGGATAGGTACAGCTTGTGATAGTGCTCTTTCCAGCGTGAATATTGCGTTGGGTCAAGCAAATGCGTTTTCTTCCTGTTATAATTACGCTTAAATATTTTAACAAAATAATGGTATTGATTTTTGAAATGTGAATTGCAGACTGACGTAAGATAATACGCACTTCATATTTCATTGTAATTAGCATAAAAATAGGGTTGACGCACGTCATGACTAACCGTCCTTCGAGTTTATCAAAAGAAGACTTGCTGCGCTGTGGGCGCGGTGAGATGTTTGGTTTGGGTAATCCGCAATTGCCACTGCCGCCAATGCTGATGTTTGATCGCATTACGCATATCGCTGAAACAGGTGGTTTATTCGATAAGGGCGAGATTCGCGCTGAGTTGGATGTGACACCTGACTTATGGTTCTTTGACTGTCATTTTCAGGGTGACCCTGTCATGCCTGGTTGTTTGGGTTTGGATGCGATGTGGCAGTTAATTGGCTTTTACTTAGGGTGGGCAGGTGGTCAAGGTCGCGGTCGTGCTTTAGGCTCAGGCGAGGTTAAATTTTATGGTCAGGTTTTACCAACTGCAAGTAAAGTGCGTTACCAGATAGATTTAAAGCGTGTTATCAAACGTAAATTATTTATGGGCTTAGCTGACGCTAAGCTGTTTGTAGATGATCGTGAAATCTACTCAGCAACAGACCTGAAGGTAGGGCTGTTCCAATCGACTGAAAATTTCTAAGGAGCATTTATGCGTCGTGTTGTTATCACTGGTTTGGGTATCGTTAGTAGTTTGGGTAATGATGCAGCAACCGTAGAATCGAGTTTGCGTCATGGTAAAAGCGGCATCCGCTTTCAAGAAGCTTACGCAGAGCGTGGCTTTCGTTCACAGGTAGAAGGGGCTATTACGGTTGATTTAGATCAAATTGATCGTAAACACCGTCGTTTTATGGGCGATGCTGCAGCATATGCTTATTTAGCGATGCAGCAAGCCATCGCTGATAGTGGTTTAGCGCCAGATCAAGTTGCAAACCCAAGAACAGGTCTGATTGCAGGGTCGGGTGGTGCGTCTAACCAAAATTTGATTGAAGCAAATAGCATTATGGCTGAAAAAGGCGTGAAGCGAATTGGCCCATACATGGTTCCTCGTACCATGGGTTCTACGGTTTCTGCTTGTTTGGCAACACCCTTTGAAATTAAAGGTGTTAATTACTCGATTTCTTCGGCTTGTGCAACATCAGCGCATTGTATTGGTAATGCTTACGAGTTGATTCAGTTGGGTAAGCAAGATGTTGTTTTTGCAGGTGGTGGTGAAGAGTTACATTGGAGTCAAACCATGTTGTTTGATGCAATGGGGGCTTTGTCTAGCAAGTATAATGACACCGCAGAGACTGCTTCTCGTGCTTACTCCGCTGATCGCGATGGTTTTGTTATCTCAGGCGGCGGCGGAATGGTTGTGGTCGAAGAACTTGAACACGCTTTAGCGCGTGGTGCTAAAATTTACGGTGAAATCGTTGGCTATGGCGCAACTTCGGACGGCTACGACATGGTAGCGCCTTCAGGAGAAGGTGCAATTCGTTGCATGCAGATGGCATTGTCGACCGTTGAAAGCGGTACAGTCGATTACATTAATACGCATGGTACATCTACGGTTGTTGGTGACTCGAAAGAGGCGGGCGGTATTAAAGCGGTATTTGGTAATAATGTACCGCGTATTAGCTCAACGAAGTCAATGTCTGGTCACTCGTTAGGTGCTGCTGGCGTGCACGAGATGGTTTACTGTTTACTGATGATGCAAGGCGATTTTATTGCACCCTCAATTAACATTACCGAGTTAGATGACGTGGTTGCTGATCTACCCATCGTGCGCGAACGTCAGGATAATGCAGGATTGAACCGCATTATGTCGAATAGCTTTGGCTTTGGTGGGACGAATGCTACGTTAGTGGTACAACGTTACAAAGCTTAACCTGTTGCACTGTCATCAAAAAAACCAGCATGAAAATGCTGGTTTTTTATTGGGCGTTTAGACATCTCTAAAAAACGATGGCTATCGCTTTTCAGAGATACCCAATGTCTTATCGATTGACCATTGCCACGATTTCACTTGAACAGCCGCGTAGTTGCTTGTCGTATTTTATGGCTCTATCTTCAACCTGATCTGCAACTGTTTTTAGCCAATCTTTACCATCGTAAGTAGCAAGGGAATACCCCTTAAGTCCTTCGTGATAAGCAAGATACAACTCACGAACTTGATTGCCTGTTAAACCAAGTTTTCGATTAGCATTGTTGTTGTACCAACCAATGAAGTCCAGCGAGTCTTTCATATTGGTTCGATGCGCTTGATAGTTTCCCGTCGCTTTGACGTAATCGTCCCAAGTACCATTTAACGCTTGTGCATAACCTAACGCACTAGAGTTTTTGTTGGAAAAAATCGTAATACTACTTTTGGGGCTGGCGTTGGCAACAAAGCGAGATTCTTGATACACAAAAGCCAACTGTACAGCGATAGGTGTTCCCCATCGTCGGTAACTGTGATGTGCATCGACAAACCAATTGGGATTGTCGCGAAAAATTTCGCATATATTTTCACTCGCTCCCTTACGCAACGGATTGCTGGGTTTAATTTCTAAATTGTTACCATAATGATTGGCAACACCTTTTGATGGGCTAGAGCATCCAGTTAAGCATAATATTGCCATGCCTAAGGGAATGACAGATAAGCTAGTCGCGAGTTTAAAAGAGGTCATTCGCATGATGGTGTTCCTCAGTGCACGGGGATGCAATTGAGGTAACGGCAGTTACGTATAATCCTTTAAGATTTTTTAGCATTAATAAGTAACGCTTTTTCTATTAATCTTTTTTAAGCCAATGTTTAATAATACTATTTAAAGACTGGATATCAATAGGTTTAGATAAAAAATCATCCATGCCACTTGAAAAACAAGCATCTTTGTCTTCCTGAATGACATTGGCTGTTAAAGCCACAATGGGAACACTTGGGTTCAGTACCGCTCCCATACTTCCCGAACGAATGGCTTTTGTTGCAGAATAACCATCCATAACGGGCATTTGGCAATCCATTAAAACCAAAGGATAATTGACGAGCTGTAATTGTTTGACAGCTTCTTCGCCATTGGCAACGGCATCCACTAAATAGCCCAAACGCTTTAACATTGCTTGGGCAACTTTCTGATTAACAATATTATCTTCAACCAATAAGAGACGCTCTCCTGCCCCTTGAACAAGTGGCGTTGTCGTGACAACATTTGCCAAAACTTCACTGGAAATGGGCATGGTAACCGTGAACCAAAACTCAGATCCCTGACCAACGTGACTAGAGACACCAATATCTCCACCCATCAGTAAAGAGAGTTGGCGGCTAATCGACAACCCGAGTCCTGTTCCACCAAAAGTACGTGCATTACCAGAGCTTACTTGTTTAAATGGTTGAAAAAGATGATTAATCGCATCTTTTGTGATGCCGATACCTGAGTCTTTAATGCAGGTTTTAATGACGGCCATCGCGTTCGTTACACTGGCACTGACAGTAACAGATACACTTCCTTTGGGCGTAAATTTAATCGCATTACCAACAAGATTGGTTAAAACCTGACGCCAACGCCCCGAATCTCCGATCAACGCGATTGGTACATCATCATCAACATTCCACGTTAGCGTGATACCACTTTTTTTAATTTGTGGTGTAAAAATATCTAATGTAGAGCTTAAAACGGGTCGTAGTTCAAAAGGTTGTTGTTCTAATTGCATTTCTCCCGCTTCTACCTTAGAAAAGTCGAGAATATCGTTAATGACCGTTAATAATGCTTCGCCACTGCTGCGAATGGTTTCGATGTAATCACGCTGTTCTGTTGTCAAAGGGGTTGTTAGGAGCATTGATGTCATGCCAATAACACCGTTCATTGGTGTGCGAATTTCATGGCTCATGCTTGCTAAGAACTGACTTTTTGCTTTACTTGCTTCTTCAGCTTCATTTTTAGCAGCGATCAACGCTGCCTCTGCAACTTTACGATGACTGATATTTGTACAACTACCCAACATACGTATCGCTGAGCCTTGGTCGTCGCGCTCAACCACACGACCCCGATCTCTAACCCATATTTCATGACCCTGTTTTGAGAGCATCCGATGCTCCGAATAATACTGTTGTGTTTTACCTGATAAGTGCGCTTCAATTGCAGTAAAAACAGATGGAAAATCATCAGGGTGAATGTGCTTTTTAAAATTGTCAACACTACCCAGAGTTTCTTCCGTTTCATATCCTAATATACGAAACCATTGACGATTATGAACAACATCACCTGTCATAATATTCCAATCCCAAATGCCCTCGTTGGTTACTTCGAAGACATTATTTAACCGACTTTCGCTGTCTTGGGCGATTTGGCGTGCCTGAACCAGTTCCGTAATATCGTGCGCAATCACTAAAATTTGATTTTGACCCGATGGGTTTTTAAATGGTTTTTTGATGGATTTAAAGTGACGCGTTTCACCTGTGTTACGATCAATACTATTTTCGTAAATAATTTCTGTCTCGCCTTTTTGCATGATGCTACGTACATTCTCACGAAACTGCTCGTTAAGGGAGTCTGGTACACCAAAGTCACCATCATCTTTGCCAACCATTTCGTCAGGCGTTGTTCGGTATAAGTCAGCAACTGTACGATTACATAATAAAAACTTACCATCATCATCTTTTACGACAAGGACGTCTGGCATTTCATCGATAACGGTTTTAAGTAAGCCGCGCTGATAAGCAATATCTTGCTCGATGACTTTACGCTGTTGAATGTCAGTCTGAATAGCCATAAAACCCATCAACACACTAGATGTGTCGGTGATTGGTTCCACGTTTAACTGAATCCAATAGGGCGTGCCACTTTTGTGATAATTGATGATTTCAACTGCAAAGCCTTGGTTGCGTGATAAGCAATATGCCATGTATTCAACCGTTGTACGATCTGTTAACTTACCTTGCAAAATAGAACCCATATTGTGATCGAGTAGTTCTGCTTTACTATAGCCAGTCATGCGTTCTACAGCAGGATTAACATAGATTGCTTTATGATCTAACCCCGTGATGACAATGCCACTTGGAATTTGCTCCACCGCTTTGATTAAAAAGTCGTTTATGCTGAAAGTCATTATCAGTCTCCAAGGCTAAATCAGAATCATATTTAAGATTTTTAAAAGAATCTTCACATAGTATAAGTGATGACTGATGCCTTAAACACAGCAATAAACACTATTTTATGGCATAATACGCCAACTTTAACGTAAGGAGATTCTCGTCGTGATCGATTTTTTTATTGGTGCAGCCCAAGCTGCTGATGCTGCACAGCCAACAACCGAACAAAATATGATGAGCATTTTAATGCTGGTTGTTTTGTTTGCGGTATTTTATTTTCTACTTATTCGCCCACAACAAAAGCGAGTTAAAGAGCATGAAGCCATGACCGAAAGCCTAAAGAAAGGTGACGAAATCGTGACATTTGGCGGTGTGTTAGGTCGCGTTACAGAGTTGGGTGATGCGTTTGTTGATGTTGAAATCAGTAACAATGTGGTTGTTAAAGTTCAAAAGAAAAGTGTTGCAACAGTCATGCCGAAAGGTACGATTGCCGAGGCTTAAAAACCTATTGCGAGCCGACATCGCCTTGTTGCGCGGTGCTCGAGCTGCGTTATGTACTTCAGTACACGCCTTGCTCTGTGCTCCGTGCGCCTAGCGCTGCCCGTCTCTCATAACGGTTTTAATGAACCCTCCTTGTGAGGGCTGTTTTATTTTCTGATTTTCCCTAGCTAAGGTTATATGTTATGGTTATCCAACCGAATACCCGATCTGCTGCCAATATTTATCCAGCGTGGAAAGTCGCACTGGTATTGGTGTTGTGCTTTCTTGGCTTCTTGTATGCCTTGCCGAATATTTATCCAGAAGACCCTGCCATTCAAATTTCATCTGTAAAAGGTGATGCGCTGGGTCAGCGCGAGCTAGAGACAGTTCAGACTGCATTAACCCAGTCAGGTTATGCGCTTAAGTCAGTATCACTCGAAAATGGTCAAGTTTTGATTCGTTTGAACGACACTGAAACACAGTTGAAAGCGCAAGATAGTCTTAAAGCGGGATTGGGTCGTGGCTTTATTGTCGCGCTTAACTTAGCGCCTAGTACGCCAGCTTGGTTACATGCTATCGGTGGTAAGCCTGCTCCTTTGGGTCTGGACTTGCGTGGTGGTGTGCACTTCTTGTTCGATGTGGATATGGATACCGCAGTGGCGAATTATTACCAACGTCACGTCACCGATTTAAAACGCATGTTTCGTAATGAGCAAGTGCGTTATCAAGAAATTAGCTTAGACGATAAAAATCAATTCATGATCCGTTTGCGTGATGGTCAAGAAGACGCTGTAGGTAAAATGCGTCATTTAATTGATCAAAATTTGCCCGATATGGAGCTAATTAATAACGATGGTTTGGTGACAACTTGGCAATTATCAAAAGCAGCGTTAGCTGAGTTTAAGAAGTCTACTGTACAACAAAACGTAACCACTTTGCGTAATCGTGTTAATGAGTTGGGTGTTGCCGAACCGATTATTCAGCAACAGGGGGAGCGTCGCATCGTTGTTCAATTGCCAGGTGTACAAGATTCGGCTCGTGCCAAAGAAATTCTAGGTGCTACGGCAACCTTAGAGTTCCGTTTGGTCGATGAAAAAGGTGATGTTGAAGCTGCTATGTCGGGTAAGTCAGTGCCTGCTGGCAGTAAACTCTATGCCTCTCGTGATGGTCGTCAGTTACTGCTTAAAAATGACGTGATTGTGACAGGTAGCTCGGTTACCGATGCTAAGTCTGGACTTGACTCTCAAGGTGGCTCTCCGATGGTGAGTGTCAACTTGGATGAGGCGGGCGGACGTAAGATGCTCGAAACAACCAAAGCGAATGTCGGCAATCGTATGGCTGTCGTCTTTATTGAGTCGCGTATCGAAACGCAAACGGTGAATGGCGAGCAAGTCAAAAAACGTATTACCACACAAGACGTGATTAACGCAGCGGTGATTCGCGATCAGTTCGCTAACCGTTTTCAAATCACGGGGTTAGATAGCGTTCATGAAGCTCGAAACCTTGCGCTATTATTACGTGCAGGAGCCTTATCAGCACCGATGGAAATTGTTGAAGAACGTACCATTGGCCCATCGCTCGGTGCAGAGAACATCGAAAAAGGCATCCTGTCGATTGTGATGGGTTTCGTTGCGGTTTTAATCTTTATGGCATGGCGTTACCGCTTGTTTGGTATGTATGCCAACATTGCCCTCATGATGAACGTCTTTATTATCATGGCATTATTGAGTGGGCTACAAGCAACCTTAACCTTGCCAGGTATTGCGGGTATTGTATTAACCATGGGTATGGCAGTTGATGCAAACGTGTTAATTAACGAGCGTGTGCGTGAAGAACTGCGCAACGGACACACGACCTTTGCTGCGATTCAGGCAGGTTACGATAAAGCATTTTGGACAATTGCTGACTCGCATGTAACCCAGTTACTGGCTGCGTTATTGTTGTTTGCGTTTGGTTCAGGTCCCATTAAAGGTTTTGCGGTCACGTTAACCATTGGTGTCATCACGTCTATGTTTACAGCGTTAATGGTGTCGCGTTTGTTGGTGCACTGGACTTATAGTAACCATAAAACATCACGTTTGTCGGTGTAAGTGATTTAAGGGAAATTAGATTATGTTCGGAATTAAACTATACGACACCAATATTCGCTTCATGCACTATCAAAAACTGTGGATGTGGATGTCGCTGGTCATTACTGCGATTTGCTTGGTCGGTATTGGTGTAAAAGGCTTCAATTTTGGTATCGACTTTACAGGTGGTTTGGCTGTTGAAGTGTCGTATCAGCAACCAGTCGAATTAGAACCGATTCGCACCGCGCTTGCCAACAATGGCTTTGAGCAAGCGGTCGTTCAGCACTTTGGCTCAACACACGATGTGATGATTCGTGCTGCGGCACAGTCAGGTGTTAGTGCCAAAGATCTGACCGAAAAAATGGTTAGCGTCATTGCTCAAGGTGATAATGCGTCAACGATTAGACGCACAGAGTTTGTCGGTCCTCAGGTGGGCGACGAATTAGCCAGTGATGGTGTTATGGCACTACTGGCAGCGTTCATTATTATTACCATTTACGTTGCCTTGCGTTATGAAGTGCGCTTTTCTCTCGGCGCGATTTTAGGTGTATTACATGATGCGGTCATTGTGGCTGGGTTGTTTGCTTGGTTTGGCTGGTTGGTTGATTTGAGTGTGTTAGCTGCGCTATTGGCCGTTATTGGTTACTCAATTAACGATACCATTGTGGTATTCGATCGTGTTCGCGAAAATTTCCGCACACAGCGTGGTTATTCGCCCGCACAAGTAATGGATGCTGCGTTAAACCAAACGCTATCGCGTACAACCATGACCTCATTTGTTACCTTGTTGGTGGTGATTGTGTTGTTCTTTACAGGTGGTGAAGCGCTACATTTATTTTCACTTGCCATGATTATTGGTATTGCAGCAGGAACTTACTCATCTATTTATGTTGCCAGTTCTTTAGCTTTAGGTTTAGGGATTACACAAGAAGACTTGGTACGTAAAGATAAAGGCAAAGATAAGCAAAGCGTTGAAGAAGACCTAAAAGCAGACTTTTTAAGGAAAGAGCAGGCTCGAGGTGTCGTATGAGTGAAGCCTTAGTTGAATGGCAAAACGAAATTGATCGTCGTCGTACTTTTGCAATCATTTCGCATCCCGATGCGGGTAAAACAACCGTTACCGAAAAGCTGTTGCTATTCGGTGGTGCGATTCAATTAGCGGGAACGGTTAAAGGTCGTAAAGCGGCGCGTCACGCCACTTCAGACTGGATGGCGTTAGAAAAAGAACGTGGTATTTCGGTGACATCATCCGTCATGCAGTTTCCTTACCGCGATGCCATCATTAACTTGCTTGATACGCCAGGCCATGAAGACTTCTCTGAAGATACCTATCGTACCTTGACAGCCGTTGACTCCGCGTTAATGGTTATCGACTGCGCCAAAGGGGTAGAGGATCGTACTGTCAAGCTAATGGATGTCTGCCGCCTGCGTGATACACCGATTTTGACTTTTATCAACAAGCTCGACCGTGAAGGTCGAGAAGTGTTGGACCTGCTAGATGAAGTCGAAAACGTGCTTAAAATTCAATGTGCGCCAATTGTTTGGCCAATTGGCATGGGTAAACGCTTTAAGGGTATTTATCATCTGCTTAACGATAGTATTCGTTTATTCGAAAATAGCAGCAACGATAAAGCCAGTGAAGGACGCATCATTCAGGGCATTAATAATCCCGAATTAGATGACGTATTGGGTGAACAAGCTGAAGAGTTACGTATGGAAGTCGAATTGGTTAAAGGAGCGAGTACCCCCTTTAACTTAGCAGACTTCATGGCAGGAAAGTTAACCCCTGTTTATTTTGGCTCGGCAATCAATAATTTTGGCTTGCAAGAACTTCTTGATGCCTTTGTCGATTTTGCACCCAAGCCAGCAGGGCGCGATGGTAGTGTTCGAACGGTTGAGCCCAGTGAAGAAAAACTGACTGGCTTTGTCTTTAAGATTCAAGCGAATATGGATCCGCAGCACCGTGACCGCATTGCTTTTATGCGACTGGTTTCTGGACGTTATGAAAAAGGCATGAAGTTATTGCAGGGGCGCACCAATAAAGAAATGAAAATCGCGCAAGCGATTACCTTTATGGCGAATGCGCGAGAAGGGGTAGAAGAGGCTTTTGCAGGCGATGTGATCGGTATTCATAACCACGGTACCATTCAGATTGGTGATACCTTTACACAAGGCGAATTACTTAAGTTCACGGGCATCCCTAACTTCGCGCCAGAGCTTTTTCGTCGTGCCCGTTTGCTCGATCCGATGAAAATGAAAGCGCTGCAAAAAGGCTTAACCCAATTGTCAGAAGAGGGTGCAACGCAATTGTTCCGACCGTTATTGAATAATGATTTGATTTTGGGTGCAGTGGGAACATTGCAATTTGACGTGGTTGCACATCGTTTGCAAGATGAGTACGGCGTGAAATGTTTGTTTGAAGGTGTTAGTGTCGCCACAGCGCATTGGGTTGAAGGCGATAAGGCTGAAATTGAAAAACTTCTGGCTAAGTCGAAAGATAATTTGGCCTATGATGCGGCTGGTCATTTATGTTATCTTGCACCGTCGCGCGTTAACTTAAGCCTAACTGCCGAGCGTTGGCCGAACCTACAGTTTACGGCAACACGCGAGCATTAGGATTTCTTGTTACCATGCATTTGCTGACCTTAAATCCTTGTGCAACTGATGCGCCTTCGGTGGTTACCATTGGTAATTTTGATGGATTGCATGGTGGGCATCAGCAGTTGCTCGAGTCGGTTAAACAACAAGCTGATAACATTGGCGCAGCCAGTGCCGTGGTATTATTTGAGTTGCAGCCTCTCGAATTTTTACGTCCAGAACAAGCGCCACCTCGTTTAATGAGTTTAGGCGAAAAACTGCATGGTTTACGTCAGTTAGGCGTGCATCGTGTTGGACTGGTTCGTTTCGATAGTCGTTTTGCCAAGTTCTCTCCAGAGCAGTTTGTTCAGGAAGTATTGCTCGATAAATTACGGTGTGTCGGTGTATGGATTGGTGATGACTTTCGTTTTGGTTATCAGCGCGCTGGCGACTTTCAAATATTGACACAAATCGGCAAGGTTCATGGTTTTTCTGTTGCGCAAGCGCCATCCTTTTTGCTCAATGGTCGTCGGTTGTCATCTACTTGGCTACGTGAGGCGCTGGCGCAGGCTGATATGGAGCAAGCCATGCAGGTTCTTGGACGACCCTATAGCATTAGAGGACGTGTTGTTCACGGACAAAAGTTGGGAAGAACCATTGGGTTCCCAACACTGAATATTGTGTTTCGTCAAAAGCCAGCAGTATTAGGGGTTTTTGCGGTGCGTATTCATGGTCTTGATGGACGTGTGCTAACGGGCGTTGCTAATATTGGTCAAAGACCAACGTTGGATGGTCAGCAGCATCGTCTCGAAGTCCATGTTTTTGATTGGCAAGGTGATGTTTATGGTGCGCGCGTAACCATTGAACTTTGCCACCGATTGCGTCATGAGAAAAAATTCGATGGTCTTGAGGCATTAAAAGCCCAAATTCGACAAGATGTTAATGAGGCAAAGGCATGGTATGCGACTCAATTGTAACTTTTTGATGAATATTTGATAATTTAACGTAAAAATGATTCTACTGTATTCATAATTAGGATACACTAGCTTTAATTGTTGTTCGGCATGTAGCCGTCAACACCACCTCATTCGCGAGCATCGGTGAATGGGTGGTTTATTCCAGATGCCGATTATTGAGATATAGATATGCAATTATATGTAGGTAACTTACCTTACACAATTAGCGAAGATGATTTGCGCCAAATGTTTGCTGGTTACGGCGAAGTAACTCGTGCTACGATTATTAAAGATCGTGAAACAGGTCGTTCTAAAGGTTTCGGCTTTGTCGATATGCCTGAAAACGCTCAAGGCGACGCAGCGATTGCCGCACTTAACGGTGCTGACATGAAAGGTCGTCCTTTGAAAGTGAACGTTTCTGAGCC
>DZAT01000230.1 GCA_022736205.1 Thiomicrospira cyclica | reverse complement strand
CTGTGACAAGCGCTGCGACCAACGTTGCCTTAACCCCCGGCACATCCTTTGATACTGGAAAAAGCCTGCTGCTGGATGTGGTGATGAGTGCCAGTTCCATTGACTACGGCGCGCAATTTACCACTAAACACGACAATATAGGCGATGCAACGGGCACAGATTCCATCGGCCTCAGGTACACCACCGCACGCTTCAAAAACATCATGGCCGTGACGGATTTGCGATGCCTAGATGGCGCAGGCGGGAACTACTCTGCCGCAGTCACCCTACGTTATGTGGTCATGGACTAAGGAGACACTATGTTAATCATCAATACCCAAACAGGCCGTATTATCGGTGCAACTCCCGATGCTAGTTACATCCGTGAAGGCTGCATTTTGCAGGTCGCACCCGACGACTTTGATATGGCACAATCCGAGGAGTGGAATTACAACGGTACAAACCTCGTACATGACCCGCTTGCTGCGATTGCTCGAATCAAAGTAACTCGTATCAGTCAAATCAAAGCCGACGCAGCTCAACAAATTGAAGCCCTCGCATGGCGTATCGAACGTGCCCAAGAACGAGAATTACTAGGTGTGGCAGGTGAACGAGTTAATGACGTACTACAAGAACGTGAAGCGATTCGTAGAGCTTCTAGTCGTACTGAGACTGAGGTGAATGCAGCATTAGATGTAGCGTCTGTGCAGGCCGTAGCCTTTGCCGTACTTGCCGCAGACCGTGCTACCCCAGAACGAATTAGTCGTGTTGAGTTTCTAAATCGGTTTACTGATACCGAAATGCAAGCGTTTATCGCTGCATCGAAAACCACCCCAGCACTCGAAGCCTATTTCCTCAAATTGCAAAACGCCGAAGGCGTGATGTTGACTGATCCGGTGACGATGGGCGGAGTGCAAGCATTGGAGTTAATGGGTATTATTGGTGCGGGGCGTGCTGTAACTATTTTGGCTATGTAGAAAATAGTCATTGCAATAAATCAATTAGGTAATGAAAATGATTACAGTAGTTAAAAAATTGTTGTGGGA
>DZAT01000229.1 GCA_022736205.1 Thiomicrospira cyclica | reverse complement strand
CACCTGTCAGTTCGAGTAGCTTTCGCCAGAAAGCGTATCGAGAACGCTTTGCACAACAGCAGAGCTCAATCATGTCTCGATACATTCGCTACGCGAACACTCAACAGAACATACGTTCCCTTTGGGAACACACTGCAAAACTTTGATTTGTATCTATCCTGCCTACCGACAGGTGATTAATGAGTGTTTAAGTTGCTTATGGCTTTACCCATTTGATGACCTCTTCGTTTTGCGAAGATTGGATACGGATTATATAAACCGAGCCCGATTCCAAATGGCTTAAATCGTATTGTAGCGATTCAGCGTTTAATTGCTGACTCAATTCTAACTTCTGACCTAAGGCATTGTATATTTCAACATGTACAGCGTCGTTATTCGTAGATTGTCCAAATAGTTGATTGTTTCTAATTGCAAAAGAAGTTGCTCTAGATTGCGAAACGCTAATATGAGCGATTACCGTAAGTGTCCCATCGTAGTCGCGTTGCGATAATCGGTAATACGTTGTGCCTTGATAAGGGCTTGGGTCGAGTGCAAAATAACTTGTAACGGAATTCGATTGGCCTTGTCCCCATACCTGATCCAACAGTGTATAATGATTTGCATCAGATGATTTTTCGACCATAAAATATTCGTTGTTAAATTCTGAGGCCGTTTGCCAATTCAATTTAACTTGGCTTTGCTCCCAATGTGCTGTAAAATCGATTAAACTCACCGGCAAGGGGAAACTGGCATTTCGGGCAATGGCAAAGTCACTAAAGTCTGTCAATCCATTTAATACGGCCGTAATAGGCGAACTCCCACTTCCCGATTGCGTATTGTTATTGTGCAAAGCGTCGAAACATGCCCAATTGTTCGTAGCATCGTGACGTTTTACAATAGTATGCTGACCTGCTTGTGAACCGCCATTGGTATGACCACGAGAAGTTAATGTGGCATTATAATTCACTGCACCAACGGCATTGGGTGTGATGGTCCAAAAACCGTAATTAAGTAATTCGGTTAAGTCGGTGCCATCTACTGTTAATC
>DZAT01000228.1 GCA_022736205.1 Thiomicrospira cyclica | reverse complement strand
GTCGCCTTTGATTTATTCAAATTATAAGTCCAAGGTAACTTAGCATTTTTCCAACCATTAACGGTACGCTGTCCCTTCGTTTCACCATCTTTAGCCTTATCGCCCTCGAAACCATCAATCTGACTCCAAGCGTTGATATAACCCAACTTCGCCAGTAAATCGACTGCTTTAGCAGATCGGTCTCCACTACGACACATCACAATAATACGTGCATTTTTGTTGCCAGAAAGTCCTTTTTTCGCCAAAGCATCTTCTACTGCAGAGGCAAAACCAGAATTAGGCACACGCTTGTACTCGCCTGCCTTATCATCCCAACCAGAATAGTCGTAAGTGATGTATGGCACATTCGCATCCATTAAATCTGTGAAGCCAACAAACTGTAACTCTGCGGGTGTGCGCGCATCAATCAATAGGGTGTTCGCGGTATCCGTAGTAATAAACTGATGCGCCTCCTGAGGCGTTAAGTAATGCCCCGTTTCAGTGCGCTTAACTTCGGCCACTTTATCTTGAGCCAAGTCTATAGCAAACACAGAACCAGACAATAACATACCCAAACAAACGGTTAATACAGATCGTTTCATCGCCACTTTTCCTTCATAATCAAAAAATATAATGAAATAATAATGTACTAATATTTTGAGTCAAACACAATCTTAAAAGCGCACTTCATCCATTTATTTAATGAAACCAAAGAATACAAGACTACAAAACCCAATGCCGCTTACGCATGCCAAACAACAACAATGCCAATGCATAACTAAAAACACCCGCCAACACCAACAGTAACAAAGCACCAGAACGCGCCAAGCCACTCGCTAGCGCCCAATCAGCTAACACAGCCGATTGCAACCACCACAAACTAACCAACATCACCAAAACAGCAAAACCGCTTTGCAATAACAAACGCAGCCAACCGACAATTGGCGTATAAAAGCCCTTTCGACGCAATGCCCACCACAACAGCCCAGCATTAACCAAGGCAGCGACGCTGACCGCCAATGCTAACCCAATGTGTGCTAACGGCTGAATCAACA
>DZAT01000227.1 GCA_022736205.1 Thiomicrospira cyclica | reverse complement strand
GCACAAAGCAATTCTGCCGGCAACGCCAACATTACCAACCTTGCCGACCCTGTAAACGATCAAGATGCCGTTACCAAGGTTTATGTTGACCTAATAATGCAAATAATGGAAAACAACGGCTTAACAGTGGTTGATTTTACAGCCGATAATACCGTTACAACAATAAGCGGAACAGTAAATTTTACCGATAACTCTGCTATAAACCCTACAACATGGTCTTGGGATTTTGGCGATGGCAATACTGCCGCAATACAAAACCCTGCACACTCATACACCACCGCAGGCACATACACTGTAAGTTTAACAGCCGGTAATGGCACACTTATAAAAACCGAAACCAAAATCAATTATATAACAGTAAGTATAGAAGGGCCGGGTGCAGGCTTATCCGATATTGACGGCAATAATTATGCAAGCGTGATAATTGGCACACAAGAATGGATGGCAGAAAACCTAAAAGTAACCCATTACGCAGACGGAACAGCCATACCTTTGGTAAATAACAATGCTGCATGGAATGCCCTAACATCAACAAGCGAAGCCTATTGCTGGTATAACGATGATATAAACAATAAAGATACCTACGGAGCACTTTACACATGGGCAGCAGCTATGAACGGAGCAGCAAGCAGCAGTGCCAACCCAAGCGGCGTGCAAGGTGTTTGCCCCGACGGTTGGCATTTACCGAGCAATGCCGAGTGGACGGAATTAACCGATTACCTTGGCGGAGAAAGCGTTGCCGGTGGTAAACTTAAAGAAACCGGAACCACACATTGGTTAAGCCCCAACACCGGAGCAACCAACGAAACCGGCTTTACAGCCCTTCCGGGTGGCTACCGTTACAGTAGTGGTACGTTCGACGATATTGGTAGCTACGGTACCTGGTGGAGTGCTACGGAGATCAATGCACCAAATGCATGGTACCGTTACGTGTACTACGATAACAGCTATGTAAATAGCTACAACTACAATAAGGAGTTGGGGTTTTCTGTGCGTTGCGTAAGGGATTAGAATTTATTTGATTCATTTGACTATT
>DZAT01000226.1 GCA_022736205.1 Thiomicrospira cyclica | reverse complement strand
AGCTCTCCCTTTGGCCGGATGTGTCGTAACGATTGAGCTTGCTCAATTCGTTATGACATAGTAGGTTATGTCGTAACCGAAGTTACGATCTGGAAGACACTTATGACAATGACGATAAATTTTCGTATACAGCGCACAAACGATAATGGTGCGACAGGACAAAAAGCGCATGATGAGCGGTTAGGTAATCAGCCGGAATATGTGGACAGCTCAAAAACGCACATGAACAGCACCATGCTTACAATGTACCCGATTGAGAAAATACGAGAAGAATGTGACCGCCGAAGAATGGATAACGGAGCAAAAAGAAGGATGCGTTCAGATGCGGTATCGGTATGGACTGGGTTATTAAGCTTTGGTAAAGAAGCGCAAAAAGTATTCAACGCGCTTCCACATGAAAAGCAAAATGAACTTTACAGAAAGTCTATCGAGGGTGTTGCTGACTACTTTAAAACAACAGTAGAAGCACTAAGCGCACATCGAGATGAATCGGCAGATCATGCGCACTTTATGTACGCCGGGGTTTGCTTAGACGGCCAGCCTCTCTCAAATAAGCTTAATAAAGAAATATATAGCGAGATTCAAGATATTGCGGCTTCGCCATTTAATGAAATCGGAATAACAAGAGGTGAAAAAAAGACTGAAAAAATAAAGCGGATGCAGTCAGATGGCGCGACGAAGCAGCAGATTGATGCTGCGACAGTTCACCGCAATGTACATCAACTGCATGAAGATTTGCCGATTGAGATCGATGCCTTGGAGCAGCGCTTGCTTCATGCGAATGCCGTTTTTATGGAGAAAGAAGCGCTTCTGAAGAAAGCCCAGGACAAGCTTGACGCGATACAAAACGACATCAATGCAAAGAATGGAGCACTCGAAAAACTTACCCAGCGCGTTGAAACATACGAGCGCCGAACAAGCGAACAGCAAGTAGAAATAGAGACGCTAACCAGCGAGCTAGAGCGCAAAAAGCATCTGCTAGAGCGCGTTTACGAGCTTGAGCAAAACGAGCTGCAACAAGCCATAGATGAAGGCCGAAGCTATG
>DZAT01000225.1 GCA_022736205.1 Thiomicrospira cyclica | reverse complement strand
ATGGGGCGAGTCAGGTGACAAGCATCACGCAGGGTGCAAGTCCTGCCGTGAATCCAGCCATGGCGACGGTTAGGGCGTTGGGGTTGGTGAGGCCGATGGCAATCCAAGCTGCGGGGTTCTTGCTGCCCGCCGGGATTGAAATTGCCAAGGATGGCTTTATTGCCATTTGCGCCAATGTTGCCGTGCGACTCGGTGTGTTAAGCATTGCCATCGGTGATGCAGCAAACACGGTGCAATGTGCTATCAAGCCTGAGCGACCTGAGTGTGAGAATCGCTGCCCCCCTTGCAATCCTCCAGTCGGGGAGATGTTTGATAAAATTACCCACTATCATTCACATAGTGCTATTAACGACCCAGAAAAAGGTTCGCATGGATGCGAAGAAAGAACAGGGTCACCTATTCATTGGCATTACTCAAAACATGAATACCAACAGCCGTACCCAAATTGCAAGTGTGAGCTCTCAAAACACAAATTTGGCGGCTGCGGCATAGCTCCATAATTAAACCTAGATAAATTTAATGTACAATTTTCACGACGCAAAATTATGGGGATTGCGCTTTAACTTTGAAGCATCACCACCATCATCAATTTATGACTTAATACTTGATCTTGATTATCCAATTCATCATGAATGGGATGAGTCAGGCTCCCTTATAACGACTTTTTGCCCATGTTATTTATATTTTAAAAGCACGAGCGCTTTTTCTATAAACTTAAGTGCCGGTGTAGTAATAGAAAATCCGATATCATATCAGTCTGATTCACTCTATATCATGGAAATAAATAAAACACAGCAGGGTGGAGTTGATGCTATTTGGGTTATTGATTTTATCGATAACATTGGGCAGATACGCATAAGCTGCGAAGAAGTCAAGCTAAGGTTATTTGAAGATTTCAGCATTAAAATACCTAGCGATTACTATATTCCATTAGATATAAGAAAAGAAATGCGCCTACCTCCTGCGTAGCTAGTGCGGATCAATCGAGTCTGACCCACTGCTGTCCCAGATAACAGCAACAAGGCACCTTGTTTCTATCCATAAATGTTA
>DZAT01000224.1 GCA_022736205.1 Thiomicrospira cyclica | reverse complement strand
CAAGCCTTGCGTGATCAAAATGATGAGCATATCTGAAAACTCATGGGTTGTGGTTCGTGAGTACTTCGCATTTTTTGGCAACAGTGCGTTTTTACAAGCATGTTATAATGTGTCAAACGTTCATAACATCTGATAGGAGTCCGCACAGATGAAATTCCTTGATGTCAAAACTGACTACGCCTTCAAGCGCGTTTTTGGTTCAACCGAATCGGTGCCGCTACTTATCAGTTTCCTCAATGCAATATTGGACTACACGGGTGATGGTGCGATTGTTGATCTGACCATCTTAGATCCTTACCTAGCGCCAAAACTGCAAGGCATGAAAGACACATATGTCGATGTGCGTGCTAAGCTTAAAAATGGTAATAGCGTGATTGTCGAAATGCAAGTGCTCAATGTGCAAGGCTTCGAACAGCGCGTACTTTACAATGCTGCCAAAGAGTTTTCAAACCAGCTCACTGCAGGGCAAGCTTATAAACTGCTTAACCCTGTCATTGCGCTCACCTTTACTGATTTTAAGCTATTTGATGACATTAGCCATTATCAAAGTAACTTTGTTATGCAAGAAAAAAGCCGATTCATTCAATATAGCGATGACATCGAATTAGTGTTTGTCGAGTTACCTAAATTTAATAAAAACGAGAACGAACTTGACGACATTAAAGATAAGTGGATTTATTTCGTAAAGAATGCGGGCAAACTTGATTATATCCCCGTTGCATTAAAAGAACCTTGTATCGAAGAAGCGCTGAGCATGGTCAATGAAGCAAGCTTAAGTCGAGAAGAGTTGGAGCTGCAACACCGCCGTCACGACTTTATTCTGCTCCAACAAGGTAGCTTAGAATTAGCCGAAGCCAAGGGGGTCGAGAAAGGAATGGAGTTGGGTAAGCAAGAAGGCGTTCTTGAGATCGCCCACAATCTACTCGATGTTTTGGATGATGTCACCATTGCCCACAAGACAGGGTTAACAATCGAACAAATAAAAGCGATGCGCACTAAAAAATAAAGGATTGATATGGATAAGGGTTTAGCCAGTTGTAGTCGTGGTCT